>JAUXAV010000346.1 GCA_030619735.1 Candidatus Aenigmatarchaeota archaeon
GAGCCGACGCAAGCAACCGAGGTCTAACCGGTTTTGTTCCAGGTCTTATGTTATATAAAAACATAACAATCCTCTTCTTCGGGCCTCTAGGGAAAGGGAACATGGCACACTCTAAACCCATGTCATAATCGAAATTAAAACCTCTCAATGCATTCGCATACTTATTCAAATCATCAATATTACCTGCTTCAAAACCGAAAAACCTGGCATTCACATAAACTTCTCCATTACCCGAGTTTATACCAATCTCATAGCTTGTCATGCTATCTCCTCCAGGTTCCCGTTTATCACCAGGGGCTTTACAGCCTCTATCTCGTCCCGGAACATTTGCAGTTTTTCATGGTCCGGGATGGGGTTGAGCATGAATATCTTTTTCCCCAGGTAGAATGCGAACAGCATCTCTGCAAAGGTCGCTCCTCCTATGTAGTTGGGGATGTTGTTCTTTTCTTCGTTTATCACCAGGATTGCGTCAGAGTTCTTTATCTCATCGAAATGTTTCTTGGTCAGGTCAGCCTTTACGCCACCATTCAGGTATTCCCTGCTGTCCTTCAGCTTCTGGGCCTCCTCAGGGTTCTTCAGGTCGTATTTTATTATGGAGTATGGGATAATCACATCATGGCCCTTTTCGGCAAGGGATTCCTTCAGCTCCCTCATCTTCTCCACGAAATGTGCGCTCCCGCATATTGTTATTTTCATCATATCACCCGTATTTCCTGAACCCCAGCTTTTCGGCTTCCTCCCTGAAGCACTGCCTACAGTACCGCAAACCGTATTTATTGACCAGGCCTCCCCTTCTTCCGCACTTCCTGCATCTCTTCACGGCCTTCCCGTACTTCCTTTTCTTGGCAGAGCAGAACTTGATGTACCTGGCCACCTTTTCCGGCTTCCCTGCTATCTGCTTCTTGACCCTTTCAAATGTCATGTTCATCAACACTCCATACAACTCCATTTTTCCCATCTTTCCCGGTTTTTTTCCAGTATCATGTCTATGTATCCCTCAACCGCTCCAGGCTCTTTATCTA
>JAUXAV010000263.1 GCA_030619735.1 Candidatus Aenigmatarchaeota archaeon
GTCGGACTCGGTGCCGGCGACGCAAATCCTGAAGTCGTCGATCGTGGGGGCGGCTGGCCTGGCCTGTGTCGGTTTGGTGGTGTTGTAGGCACGTCCGCATCTGGCCAGGCGCAAGTTGGTCTTGACGAACCAGAGGAAGCCACTTATGTAGTACGCCTCACCGAGACTGTTCGTTAGTTCCTGGGCCCCGAGCGCGGCGAACGTGTCCCAATCTGCGCGTTGGCCGTCTGTGAGATCGCGCCAAAGTTCGGGCATTTGAGACAGGTAGCCTCGTTCGATTGTTTGATTCGGGGTGCGTGGGTTTGAGCTCGGGGCCCAGAGCTTGGCGTATGGGCCCGCTTTGTTTTCGCTGTAGGTGATTCCGCCGATCGTTCCGCGGATGCCGGCGAGCGGTGGACCGATTTTCACGATCGCCATTGGGCGTCTCAGGGGGGCAGGGTGGGTGGAATGAGGAGTGAGATTTGTTGACTCGAGTGGGCGGCGGAGTTGATTGCCCGGGCAACGACCAGCTTGTCCTCGACGTTGACGGTACCGGACTCGCGTATCTCACAGAGTTTCTCTGAGGCGTCGGCGAGTTTGTCGATCGCGTCGTGGCAATGAGCGATGTTGTCCGGGTCAGTCAGCATGGCGAGTTTCGGCGGCCGCCTGGAGTGGTTTCCGGCCGATCCGGACGTCGACGGAAGTCTGACAGCCCGCCGCGATCGCCAGCACGATGATGAGTAGGATTTTGAGGTACTTCATGGTGTTGTGTGGTCCTTCCTGGGCTCCGGAGCCCGGGTATTTGGCCGGCGTCGACGGTCCCTCCCGGTTCGCGTCGACGCCGACCGGCCGCGAGCGTCCTGGGGAACGCGAGTGTGTTCGGCTGCCGGCGACGGCGCCGTCAGACGATTGTGTCTTCGCACCGCATGGGTGAACTGAGGAGTCCCGTTGCGTTGCCGAACGTGTGAATGTTCATGATGAGCCTGTGGCCGATGGTCATTGCGCCGAGTCGGGCTTCGATGCCGGCGAAAAGGTCGACGGGGGAGACGGCGGCGGCCGCGGTCAATGAGCACCAGCGGAAGAGGTTTTCGACGTAATGGTGGCCGGCGCTGGCGACGTAGCATGCGCGATACCAGATGTTGACGCCTGCGGCGATTGGAGTGGCCTTGAAGGTCAAGTCGCAGGTGCCGCCTGTTTTGTCGGCGACGATGCTGACATCAGTGAGACCAACCGGAGCGGGAGTGACAGGGGGGTCGCTGATCGTGGCGGCGCCGACAAGTGTGTGTCTGCAATAAATGCCCACGAACGCGGCGTGGCCTGTTAGCTCCTGGGGACCGAGGATGGAACCGCCGACTGGATTTTCTCGAGCCCACATTGTCCAGGCATTCTGCTCGGCGACTGAGAGACCTTGCCAAGCCTGAGTGGCGTTGGTCATTCGAGTCTTGGCCGCGATGGCGCGTTCGGTGGTTGAAACGGTGGGCGTTGCTCGGCGCCGCATGTAGG
>JAUXAV010000180.1 GCA_030619735.1 Candidatus Aenigmatarchaeota archaeon
TTCTTTTCTGTGTAGGGCCTTCCCTGGCCGGGTCTCATCCAGTTGAATGTAACCAGGAACCAGCCGCTCTCATTGTCAGTGTTCTCAAGCCTTACAGTTCCCTCGGAATAATAACCCAAATCCTGGGACCAGAGGATTTCCTCCCTGTTCACCCCCAGGACCCTGGCATCCAGGCTGTCAATCTCCACATAGGTCTCATTCACAATCCTGCAACTCCCTTCTTCACCGCCGGCTGCAATCTGCCCTGTCTCTGTGCATCCTGATATCAGGAGGGCTGACAGCACAACAAGCCCCAAAATCCATTTCATAATCTGTATATAGAAAGTAAGTCTTAAATAAAAACAGCGCTGATGGAAACCTTTTTATTCTTTAACCTCATAGATAATTATGCCAATAGCTGAGAAATTCAGGAAGATAGGAAAGAAGACAGAGGGAACCGAATTCTACAACTATCTGCCCAGGGGATACAAGAAGGGAAGAACCAAATACATAGTGATAACCGGCTCTGTGATATCAGGGGTCGGGAAGGGGACATTCAGCTCCTGCCTGGGCAACATGCTGAAGATATTCCATGGGTTTAATGTGGTTCCCCTGAAATTTGAGTGCTATGTCAATTATGACTCAGGGACCCTCAACCCCTTCAGGCACGGGGAGGTATTTGTCCTGGATGACGGGACGGAAACAGACCTGGACCTGGGAACATACGAGAGGATGCTGGATAAAAACCTCACGAAGAGCAGCTTTGTCACAATGGGAAGGGTGTTCAAGACCATAATAGATAAGGAGAGGGCAGGGGACTACCTGGGAAGGGATGTGGAATTCATACCCCATGTAACAGGGGAGATAAAAAACTTTGCCAGGAAGCTTGCCCTTGAATCCTCGGCTGATATCGTTCTTATTGAGATAGGCGGGACTGTCGGGGAGATACAGAATTCCCTGTATCTGGAGGCCATGAGGGAGCTGGCATATGAGGAGGGAGGGGGGAATGTCTGCTTTATCAACGTGACATATATCCTGGAGCCGGGTTCCCTGGGGGAGCAGAAAAGCAAGGCCGCCCAGCTGGGAATAAAGGCCCTTATGAGCATCGGCATACAGCCGGATATAATAATATGCAGGTCGGAAAATCCCATATCAGAAAAGATAAAGGAAAAGATAAGCATATACTCCAATGTGGATGTATCAAGGACTATAGGCTTCCATGACACGAGCAATATCTACAAATTCCCTCTTGTATTAAAGGAAAAACACCTGGACAAATCTGTTTTTGAAATCCTTAATCTGAAGCCCGGGAAGCCGCACAAGGACCTTGAAGTATGGAAAAGCCTGGAAAAGAAAGTCAGGGAATCAAAAAGGGATATTAAAATCGGAATAACCGGGAAATATACAAATGTCCGTGACTCCTATATCAGCATACTAAAGGCAATAGAGCATACCTGCCCCTATCTCGGGGCCAGGGCGGATGTCAGATGGATTGACACGACCGGTATAAATTCAGGGAATGCAGGAAAGGAGCTTAAGGGCCTGGACGGCATTATTGTCCCCGGAGGATTCGGCGCAAGGGGGACAGAGGGAAAGATAGAATGCATAAGGCATGCAAGGGAGAAGAAAATACCCTTTCTTGGCCTTTGTTTCGGCTTTGAGATGGCTGTGCTGGATTTTGCCAGGAATGTATGCGGCCTGAGGAATGCCAATTCCACTGAGGTGGAGCCAAACACCAGGGAGCCTGTGATATGCATACTGCCCGAGCAGGAGGAGGTTGAGGGCCTGGGCGGAAGCATGAGGCTGGGCGGCTATGATATGGCTGTAAGGGAGAACACCCTGGCGCACAGGCTTTACAACAAAACCAAAATAAGGGAGAGGTTCCGCCATCGCTGGAATGTCAATACCAAATACATAGATTTGCTGGAGAAGAAGGGCCTGGTCTTCTCGGGCAGGGCTCCCAGGAAGAGGATTATGCAGATTCTAGAGCTTCCCGGGCATCCCTTCTTCCTGGCAACACAATACCACGGGGAATACACATCCAGACCATTAAATCCAAGTCCTATTTTCAGGGGCTTCATAGAAGCTGTGGTGGAAAGGAAGAAGTCATAACTTTATTATACAGCCTGGATAATTAATATATATGCAGGGAAGGGGTATAATTGTATGTGTATTCTTTGCTGTGCTTGCCCTAGCCCTGCCAGCAGGTGTTTCCCAGATAACCCCGGATATTCTTCCAAGGTATGTGGTGAACCAGAGCATAACAGGTAGCATAGCGATTACGCTTACAAACCCCATACCAGACAATTCAACCCTGGATGTGTATATAGGGGATTCCCTGGAAGCAGCTGAGGAC
>JAUXAV010000043.1 GCA_030619735.1 Candidatus Aenigmatarchaeota archaeon
CCTGAGTATCTGCCCATGGTCTCCTTGTAGTGCTCAAGCCTTGAGATATAGGCTATCATTGGGAAGGAGAATATGCCTATTGCAAATGCGGCTGCGAACCGGATTATGAATATGGCGGGCACGCTGTTCATAAAGACATGCATGAAATAGGCAGCAGAGCTTGCCAGTAGGCCAATTGCCACAAAGAACTTCCTGTTGCCCAGCAGGTCTGAAAGCCTTCCGAATACAAAGCTGGAAACCATATTGGCCAGGCCGAAAAGGGCCACTATAAGGCCTATGTCCCAGTAGCTCGCTCCAAGCTCCTGCGCCAGGATGGGGATAAACACGGCTGACAAGGCCATGGGTATTCCTGCCAGCAGGGCTATCAGGTAAACCTTTTTCATAGATTTGTATTTATTCTCCTTTGCTTATAAAAGCCCTATCGGAACCCTAGCGGAACCTTTAAAAATCAATAGCAAGAGGCAGACCTTTGGCCTGTAACGGAACTATGCTATCCTTAACTTTATATTACTTTGACACAAACATCAAAAGGGGAATTGGATATGGTTAAGGAATATGGGACTGTTATCTCCACCTTTGAGGGACCCTCAACCAGGAGGTTCTCCTTCCTAGTGAACCCCGAGCAGGGTATCCATAGGGGGCAGTTCATACAAATAGAAACAGAGAGGGGAAAGCTCATTGGAAGGATAGCGGATATCAGGAAGACCAACCGCTACTATATGAGGCCCGAGAGCGTGAAGGAGTTTGAAAAGTCCGGCAAGCGGATGGAGGAGATATTCCCGACCACTGAATGGGAATACCTGGTGGCGGATGTGAATGCGCTGGGCGTCCTGACAGACGGCCTCTTTAAGGAGGCTTCCTTCCCTGTATCGCCAGGGGATTCGGTCCTGGAGCCGGACAATAAGATTCTGGAGAAGTTCTTCGGGCTTGACCTTCAGGGCATACATCTGGGCAGCATACCCTACCATACAGTGGATGCAAGGCTGGACATGACAAAGCTCTTCCAGAAGCACCTGGCAATTTTGGCTTTAAGCGGCGGCGGCAAGAGCTACCTGGCAGGAGTTTTGATTGAGGAGCTTCTGAGCAGGAAACCTGAACAGGGGCAGTTAGCAACCCTTATTATTGACCCCCATGGGGAGTATTCAAGCTTTGCGGATGATGAGAAGTATTCTGCAAAGGTCAGGGTATTCCCCAGCTCTGAGATAAGGATAGGGGTCTCCAATCTCTCTGCCTATAATCTATGCAGGTTCATGCCCCGCCTCTCCTCTGTGCAGGTAAGGGAGCTGGACAGGGTCGCAAGGGAGCTGAAGAGGGGCAAGAGGGGTTACAGCCTCTCTGACCTGATTTCCGCAGTGGAGGCAAAGGAGGAGATGAAGAGCCAGACAAAGGATGTTCTGATGTCTGTCCTGACAGAGCTGGCAATGACAGGCATATTCGGGGTCTCGGACTACCCGCCCCTGGATGAGCTGGCAAGGCAGGGAGGGTTATCCATAATTGACCTATCAGAGGAGATAGGGATAAGGAAGAAGCAGATAATAGTTGCATACCTGGCCGGCAAGCTCTTTGAGGCAAGGAGAAACGGGATAATACCCCCATTCCTTCTGGTCCTGGAGGAAGCGCATCAGTTCGCACCTGAAACAGCAACAAAGGAAAGGGCAATATCAAAGCCCATAATCACCCAGATTGCCAGGGAGGGAAGGAAATTCCATGCCTCCCTTTGTTTGATTTCCCAGAGGCCCAAGTATCTGGCAACCACTGCCCTGGCCCAGTGCAACACCCATTTCATTCTGAGGGTGAACAACCCCTATGACCTGGACCATATAAGGTCCTCCTCCGAAGGGATAACAGAGGACGTCCTGAAGAGGATTTCAAGCCTGAAGGTGGGCTCCGGCCTTGTGGTCGGGGAAGCCGTGAATTTCCCGCTCTTTATTGACATTAGGAAGAGAATTAGCAAGGAATCCAGGAAGGGAATGCCCCTCCAGAAGGCAGCAATAGAATGGAATAAGAAGATGAAGCAGGGCAAGAAAGACGCTAAAGCATTTATGTAACCCCTGAAAAGGATTTAAATAACAGACCGCAATTAATCTTATGAGAAAACTCCTGCTTTTAATCCCCGTAATGCTGGTCCTGCTTGTGAGCGGTTGCACCACGCAGGACGCCAAGGAGATAATAAGGGAATCCACAGAGAAACTGGAAGCACTGGACTCCTATAAGGCCTCTTATGACCTGTCCATGTCCACTTATGGCATGATTATAGGTGGCAGCATAGATATTTACAAGAAGGGCAACAAAACAAGGGCTGACATGGTCATGAGTGTAATGGGTCAGACACAGTCTGCTTCAACATATGAGCTGCCCGATGGCACATACAGCTGTACGGAAGCAGCAGGGAGCATGACCTGCGTAAAGGGCCAGAGCCAGAGCACGCTGAATCCTGAGGACACAGCCATAATAAATACAGAGATGATAGAAAAGGGCATCGTAGTGCTCACATTCAATAATATAGCAAATATAGCAGGCAGGAACTGCTACAATATAACCTCTGATTTTGACTTCTCAAAGCTGAGTGAACTGGACTCTGAGGAGATGGAGGCCCTGGGCGGCATGGCCTTGATAGAGGGCCTGTTTGGCGCTCTGGGGGCATCCACAACGTTTGGCATGTCGCAATGCTATGGCTTTGAAACAGGCATGCCCCTTGAAATAATCATAGTAATTGAAATGGACATGAGCAGCCTGCCTTCACAGGATGTGACAATGCCAGAGAAGATTAGCATATCAATTAAAATGACGGCAACAAGCTTTGAGCCCGATGCAGTAATTGCGGACTCGGTCTTTGAGCTTCCTGTGGAACCCAGCCCCGAAATACAGCAATTCTGCACAGACAGCGAAACCCAAGAAAGCATGAGCTATCTGCAGGCAAGATCCATTGCCCTTGAGAGCGACTGCATGGAAGAGGGAAATATAATAGAGGGAACAGAGTCCTGCAACTCAGACACAGGGACCTGGTGGATTGACATGGACCTGGAAAAAGAGGGCTGTTCCCCTGCATGCGTTGTTTCCATTCCCAACAAGACAGCAGAGATAAACTGGAGATGCACTGGAGTTATTCCTGAGTGAGTTAAGATATATATTTTTCTTTACCTAGTTTAATTCTCCGCAACCATGGTGGGCCCGTCCTGCTCCTTGTCCCTTTCCAGCTTGTAGAGGCTGCCGGTGACGCCTTCTGAGATTCTCTCCTCATGCGTTATCAGGAAGACCTGCTCCACGAACCCCGGCATCCTCTCCCTTAAAACCCGGGCGAAGTGCTCTATTGAATCTGAATCCAGGTTATGGGTGGGCTCGTCCAGAATGAGCCACCTCAAATTGGGGATAAAGGCCAGGGAGAAGGCAATCCTTAAAGCAAGGCACGCCATGCTCCTCTCGCCTCCGGAGACCCTTCCCTCCACGGATACCCAGCCACCCGGTTCCTTTAATTGCAGGATATAGTCCCCGTCAATAGCCAGCCTTATGCCCTCAAAGTCACCGTATGGGTAGAGCTCCTGCCATATCCGGTCCATTATATCATTGACTGTCTTCAGGAACTCGGACCTCAGCTGGTCCTGCGTAAGCAGCAGGGCCCGGGTGAATTTCTTCAGGTCCCCATGGATTTTCTCCCCCTCTATTATCTCTTTTTTATATTTGTTCAGGGTCTCCTCCCTTCCCCTCACCTCCCTCAGCCTTTCCGCCCCTTCCTCAATTCTTTCCCCAAGCCCTGAGAGCCTTTCCTTCAGGGAGGCTTCCTCTGCCTTCTTCCCTTCCATGGCCTTCCTGAGGGTTTTCAGGCTTGCCTTGTCAAACTGCCCTTCCAGCCTTTTCCTCTCCCCTCCCAGGCTCTCCTTCTCCCCTGAGTATTCCTGCTTCCTTTTCTCCAGCTCTTCCAGCCTCTTGACCTCATCATAAAGCTCGCTAACCCTTTCCATTTTAAGCTCCGCTTTCCTTAGCTTTTCATCCAGTTTATCCCTTTCCTCATTGATTCTTTTTGTTTCCTCAACATGCATGTTCAGCTCATGAACTGTCCCTTCTTCACGCTTCTTCCTTTCTTCCAGCAGTTCCCTCTTTTTTTCCTCTGTGACAGGGCTTTCGCATACAGGGCATTTTGCGCCGAGACCCTCAAACTTTGCTGTTTCCTTCCTTATGATGCTTATCTCTTTGTTAAGAGCTCCTATCCTCTCCCTGTAATTATCAGCCTTTTTTGCTTTCTTCTCCTGCTCAGACAAATTTTTCTCAATCAGCTTCTTTATCTCTGCAGCTTCGTCCCTTATTTTTCCCCTGTCCTTTCCCTTCAGCCTTTTCCTGCAGTCTGTTATATTTTCCCCCATCTCCTTCAGGGCCGAATTAATGCCGGAGAGCCTTGATTTTATCTCATTAAGCAGGGCTTCCTTCTCCTCAAAGACCGAGAGCCTCTCCTCCAGGACCTTCCCTTCAGAGGCTGCTGCCTTGTATCTCACCTTCAGCTCCCCTGATTCCCTCTTCAGCTCCTGGAGGTCCTTTTCCAGCTTCTGCCTCTTTTCCCCAAGCCCCTCCCCCTCCAGGTCAGAGACCATCCTGGCCTTCTCCTCGCCCTGCTGCTCCAGCCTGTTTGCCATGGAAACTGCGGATTCCCTGGCCTTCTCAAACCTCTCCAGCCTGAGCATCCGGTCAATAAGCTCCTTCCTGTGGCCGCTCGGGATGGTCAGGAAGTAATCCAGGGCATTCTGCTCGGAATACACCGCCCTGGAGAACAAATCATAGTCCATCTGCAGGATTCTCTCCACCACCCCTGTCACGCCCCGGGGATTCACCTCCAAAAGGCTCCCATTTTCCCTGATTTCAGCGGCTGTTGTCCCCTTTTCCAGCTCCAGGACCCTCTTTATGGAGTAGTCCTTCCCCTGAATCTGGAAGAATAATTCAACCGTGCTGCTCCTCTTCTTCTGGGGCTTCTTCATTATCAGCTCGTCCAGGGGGACCTTCCTGCTCTTATGGGCGGGGAATGTCCCGTATAATGCAAAGGATATGGCATCCATAACGCTGCTCTTGCCCACGCCCATCCGCCCTATGAACGCATTCACCCCATTGGAGAACCTGAATTCCGAATCCAGGTGGGACTTCCAGTTTTTGAGCCTGATTTTGGTTATCACAAAGAGTAATTGGCTGTAAGTTTTAAATGGGTTTTCAATTCCCACCAAACCCATAAACAGGGCTGAATAAAAAACGTTTTTTATATCTTCCTTATCTTTCCCGGGGTGGGCTCATAACAGATGCCCTCGGAAAGAATATCATTTAGTATGGTCTCCACCTGGGGCTCCGGGGCTCCGGCCTTTTGCATGATTTCCTTGAACTCCATGCCCTCTGGTTCTGATTCTATCATCTTCAGGATGCTCTTCCTGAGTTCGCCACTGTCCCCCTCTCCGGCCTCTGCGGGCTTCTGCCCTTCCTGAGCTTCTCGCTGGGTCTCCGGGGCCTGTTGGGGCGTTTCCTGCCTCTCCTGTGCCACCCCTGCCTGGGGTTTGCCCCCTTTAAAGCCCCTGAGCTTCCTGATTAGCTCCAGCCTCCTGAGGAGCTCCCAGTTGGGGTCCTTAAACTTCTGGATTATCTCGGACAGAAGGTAGATTTCCCCGTTATATTCCCTGGTCTTTCCTATCAGGTCCATCAGGTCCCCCACCTCTGCCTTCTTCAGGAGGTTCAGCTCCTTGAAGCACTTGGCCCTTATGGTGTCAGAACCGTCGTCCAGGGTTATGCTCCCGAAGTTCCCGTCCTCTGAGATGAACTTGGCCACAACTGTAGCGAGAATCCTTGCCCTGGCCACGTCCTCCCCCTGGGGGGTGGTGACAAAGCTGGCCTCCATCCCCTCCTTCTTTACCCATGTCCCGTTCATCAGGTCATGAATTCTGACCTTTCTGGCTGTCTGTCTCAGAAGCGGCAAAAAATCACCTGTATAGAATTGGCAGGAAGATTTAAATTGCTTTTTGTTCAGAAAACCTTAAATTATTTTCTGTCAATAATCAATATGGCCGGAATAAGCGTTGGGGTTGTCTCATACGGCTCAAGGGGTGCAGCCATAGCGGATGCCCTTGCTGCAAGCAGCTATAAACCAAGGCTTTATATTGCAAGCAAGCAGCTCAATCCCATGAATATCGAGACTGCCAGGAGGACTGGCGGGGGGCATATTGTTGTCCCGGACCTTTCTGACATAAAGGCCTTGAGTGATTTTTTCAGTGAATCAGATGTTGATTTCGTCGTTCCGGGTCCTGAGGCATCCATAATCGCGGGTTTGAATGACAGGCTAGGACAATACAGCATCCCTGCCCTGTGCCCTCCCAAAGAATACGCGATTGAGGCAAGCAAGGTAAGGCAGAGGGAAATCCTGCAGGAGATTACCCCTGAGGCAAACCCCAGGTTCAGGGTCTTTGAAGTAGGGAAGTGCTCGGCCAGTGGAGTCAAGAGCTGGATGAAGAAGCTTGGCTGCCGGGTCGCTATAAAGCCGGACGCCCCTGGCTTCGGGAAGGGGGTTGGGGTCTCGGGTGACCATTTTGAGCCCACAGAGGAGGGATGCTACAGATTCTTCATGGACAGCCTGAAAAGCATGGACAATGGGGATAAGCTGATAATCGAAGAGCAGATTAAGGGAGAGGAGTCAAGCTACCAGGTATTCTGCGACGGCGAACATATTGTCCCGGTTCCTGACACCAGGGACTACAAGAGGGCGTTTGAGGGTGATAAGGGACCGAACACAGGGGGAATGGGCTCCTACTGCGACACAAATGCCTGGCTCCCTTTCATGACCGAGGAAGAAAGGGAGGAAGAAACAAAGATTACCAAAGCATTATTTGAGCAACTAAGAAAAAATGGGGCAGACGATGAAATAATCGGGATTCCCTTCTATATGGCATTCATCCACACTGGAAAGGGCTCCAAGGTCCTGGAGGTCAATTCCAGGCCAGGCGACCCGGAAATCCTGAACATAATGCCACTTATTGGAAGGGATTTCATGGATATCTGCTATGCCATGTTTGACGGCGAGTTTGATTTAAAGAGCCTGAAGCTTGTGCCGAAATCCAGTGTTGTGATATACAAGGTTCCCCCAACCTATGGGGGAAAGGAACCCAGTTATGAAGGAAGCAGGGAGGTTGATTTGAGCAAGGCCATGAAGATGATGGAGGAGAGCCCTGACAAATACAGGGTTTATCCCGGAGATATGGCCCTGGAGGACGACAGGACCTATGCCATCAAGTCAAGAACCGTTGCCTGTGTTGGAATCGGGGACAATATTGAGGAGGCAAGGAACCGGGCCCTAGAAGTAACAGATGCTGTAGATGGTGGCAGCCTTTGGTTCAGAGAGGATATAGCTTCCAGAAAACATATAGGGGCAAGTATTAAGCATATGGAAAAGCTAAGGGCGGCGTGAATTAGAAAAACCTCAGGCCCTCTGCCGCCTCATCAGTTGAAACCCCTGCACTGGTGGCGGATGCCGGGGCTCCGGAGGCCAGGTTCTCCTTCTTCTTTGCGTCCAGGTTCTCTGTTACCAGGCGGGTGAAGCTGGAGGCGCAGGCCTTGCAGGTGAAATGGGCCTTTATTATCGCTTTTAGGGGCTCTGTGCTCTCCAGGACCTGGACCAGCTCCTCCTCGGCCAGGAAGGCCTCCCCGGCGCACTTGGGGCACTGCATAACTGTCATAATTATAATTGGGCGAGGAGATATAAATTACTTCTTTGCTGTATAAGTGAATTCACCGAATCTGGATTCTATCCTGACCTGGTTCCTTCCCCTTTCGCTCTGGGTTTCCTCAACATGGCCGATTTCCTGCGCGCATATGTTGAATTCATCCTGTGATATCTTTATAGCCTCCCTTGCAGCCCTTTTGCTGTTGAAAACCAGGCCCATGCCAATTCCCATGTTGAAGTCCTCGTGCATCTCCCTCCAGGTGGTTCCTGACTCCTGCTGTATGAGCTTAAATATGGGGTCAGGCTCCGGAAGATTATTGAGGACAAATCTCTTCCCATTCCCGAGCACATTGTATTTTGTCTGCCCGCCTCCGCTGTTATGAACTATCCCTGTCACGCTTTTCCCGCAGACATCCATAATCCTTTTGATAACGGGCGCGAATATCCTGGTCGGGGATGTTGCGGCCTCCCCCACAGTCATCCCGAGCTCATCCAGATATTCGGTGGGAGAGAATCTGCCTGAATACCCCTCCCCTATCTCAGGGTATTCATTTTCAAATGCCGGTGCCATCAGGCAGTGCCTTTCAAGCGTAATACCGTTGCACATTATTCCGCTGTT
>JAUXAV010000323.1 GCA_030619735.1 Candidatus Aenigmatarchaeota archaeon
GCTTATGCTTGGCTCCTTTATCTCCTCTGCCTTCTTAACCTTTCCCAATTCTTCGGCACTCGGCTTTACTAAAGCAAAACTTTTGGCTACATTCTTCACTCCACTCGCCGTCTCTACCAGTTCTCCCTTTAGCATACGCAAATAACTTTCTACATTGTTGTCAGTAATTACCCATTGCACTAGCCTTTTCAATCCGGAGAAACTCATTCTATCATCGAGATGTATTGAGTGGCCTTCAAAGAGCTTGGCCAGGTTTATCTCACCCTTTTTGTATTCCTCTACTTCCTCCGGCTCCAATCCTCGGATATGGGTCTGTATAAATGCCTCCCCTTCCCGGTAATCATTATAAAATTCCTTAGGGAGAGGTTCATTCTCCTTAGCATGCTCTTTATAAATCTCTTTAGGAATCTTCTCTTCAGCTATGCTTATCTTAACATCATCTTTAACCGCCTTCTCCACCAGCCTTTCTCTCCGCGGAGTAAATCCGGAAAGCCTTTCTAATACAAATATCTTATCCGGCACATTCTTCTCTGGAACTGGTTGTAATACCACGCTGACATAAGCTTTGTAATATGCATATTTAGGAACGTCGGTCTCGTAGCTATTAACATCCTCGCTGGCTACTCTTAGTATCGAGCCTATCGCTACATCCTCTTTGGTATTATCTGACTTTCCTATATGGTTATAAAACTTTCCCTTAAATTCTGTTACTGCCGTCTTGTCTTTTTTGCTTATGGCCTCTGCCCACTCTTTATCGATGGGCCCCACAGCTAACTCATAATTCCAATTCCCAGTCTTCTTTCCTTCTCTGATAATTTCCTTCTCCCCCACTACCAAGCAATCAATCTCATACTTCTCCTTCCATTTGCAAGCCCCATGGTCTTGAGGAACCTCATAGTGAGTATTAAGTAATTTAATCATCACTCCTTCGGCAATATGTTTGGGATAAGGACCGCCTTTATGGGCATAGCCTAATATCTTGTCTCTAGCTTTTTCGGCATTTTTAAGATCTACTAAATCCACAATATAAGATAAGGCCTCTTTCTGTAAACTGGTTGAGCTCCTGACAAAATGAACATGCTCAGAGTCCTTGAATTTACTCAGTAATTCTTTGCGCTC
>JAUXAV010000103.1 GCA_030619735.1 Candidatus Aenigmatarchaeota archaeon
AAAAGAGCCAGAAAGGGTTCACACTGCTTGAGATACTGCTAGTTCTGGCGGTGGGAGGGATATTGATGGTCGGTGTCATCGTCGCTATCTTTCAGACCGCCGCCATAACGGCGGAGAGCAGCACCCAGATTACCGCCCTGGAGGATATCAGAAAGGTGGCTTCCCAGATGAGCAAGGATATAAGAGTGGCGGCAACCACTGATTTGGAAGATGACGGCTCGGTACTGGATAGCCTGACCTTAGAGTGGATGAGCTGGTATGATGAGAACGGCGAACTCAACCCTGTACCCCATTCTATCAGCTACCCTCCCCCCTCTGGAGGGACGCTCCAGCGCTATTACGATGGCAATCCAACTACTGTTGGTAGATATATCTCCAATATCGAATTTTCCCTGGAGGGTAACATTATCACTATGACCATCACCTCTTCTCCAGGGGGTAATGCTGAGACGGCGGAGCAGAGGACTTATCAATTCTATCTGCAACCGAAGGAGGACTTGGTGCTATGAAGGGGCAAAAGGGACAGGCTTTTATCCTCGTCTTGATGCTACTGGCAGTGGGCGCACTGCTCATCGTCCCTGTCCTTGACTATATCACCACCGGGCTCCGCGCCCAGCAAATCTCAGAGGATACTATGTTAGAGGCTTACTCCGCCGATTCTGGCGTGCAGTCTGCATTGCTTGAGTTAAATAAAAATTCAGGCAATTATACGGAAACCCCTTTAGAACAGAGTTTTACCATCAACGACAGAATGGTAAATGTTACTGCCACATATGTGGGTGGCGGCATCTATAAGGTAACCTCCACGGCTACCAGTCCCAACGGTAGAAGCACAACAATTGAATGCGATGTCGGCCTAGGTGTAGGTTCTGTTGCCTTCGCTGTTGCCACTAAGAAGGACATGACGCTTCAAAATACTATAGTTAACTCATCCCTGGATTACCCAGGTGAAGGCAATATCCATTCTGCCGAGAATATTTTATTAACCGATTGTCAAATATACGGTGATGCCACTGCCATGGGCTTCATCTCTGGGGGAGAGGTTATCGAGCCAGGGATAGTTACGCCGTATAGCTTGCTGCCGGTACCCTTCCCTCAGGATTATTCCGCATTATACATGGCTATGGCAAAGGAAGGTGGTACTCATCCTCTTGTAAACATGGTGATCGATGAGGATCGATCTCTAGGGCCATTGTATATCAATGGTTACCTGAGGATTGAGAATGCGACGGTAAACCTTACAGGAACTGTGTATGTTACTGGTGATATTATAGTGGAAGGCTCCAATCTCGATGGCGATGAGAACATAGTTGCCGAGGGTAATATACATATCGAGCAGGGTGCCGTCCGTTCTGATATTATCCCAATCATTTTATGTATCAAGGTCGATGGTAGAATTTACTCGGAGGGACACCTGGAGGGGCCGACAACAGTAGACGGAGTATTATATGCCCCTTATGGTGAGGTCATATTAGCCCCAGAGGGGGTTAACTTCTACGGTGTTCACTTGTACGGGGCTGTGTACGGGAAGACGGTTAATACTGAAGGTTGCACTATTACCTTTGCCAAAGATCTTCTTCAGGATCGCCAGGGCTTACCTGGCAGTGAAATGAGAATTATTAGCTATAGCTACAAGTAGTGCTGGCAGCACAAATAATGGAGTAAATGTGCCGAAAAGAAAAAATTGGCTCAAGATTCTTATCGGTTTTTATATTATTCTAGTTATCGCGGATTCGGCAACCACCTATATTGGAATCAAGTACTTTGGCCTTGTTGAGCTGACGCAGAGCTGGGTCGTCATTTTTGATTGTTACGGTTTCCTTCCGGGCATGATACTCAGCACTGCCTATGGCTTGTGTTTCGCCTGGCTGTTCTGGAAGGCAAGACGCTTCAAGCTGGTTAGTTACGTCGGGCTATCGGCATTGACTGCTACTGAACTGGTGGCCGTAGTCTGGAATGTTGGCCAACTACTAAGCAGTTAGGCACTCGGGCAACAATTAGGACAATTTGTTGAAGAAATACCCAATAAGCCCTTCTAGTATATTACTACTGGTATATGACTAAGGGGTCGGTTTCGCCGTTCACTCGGTTCTCCAAAAGAAGTGCTTGGCCTTAATAGCAGGGATTAGTCCCAGCACTTCTATAATTGGCTCCTCCTCAAAGAAGGCTCGGCGCCAGAACTCCACCTCCTCTGGCGTAGGACTGTGAGCCCCCGGTCGGGCAATACTTAGATGCCAGTATTGACCCCCCTCACCTAATTCCTCTGGGATCTTCGTCCCGATTGCCTGGGCAAGCCGGTTTATGTACTTTTTTGAAAAAAGGTCCCTGGTAAAGCAGAGGCTTATCTCATTCGGTAAATGATGATAGCGCGCATGCGGCGGGGCCCCAGCTGGTATCCATGGAGATGCCCGGGCCTCGTCCTTCAGCTTCTTTACAATAGCAACTACCTCCGGGTCTCGCCTGTCCATCTTAAGCTTCACCTCCCTGCTGCTGGGTTCCTCACTTAACCCAATCTTTTGAAGAGCTTCCTTTTCTCTACAAGCCTAACCTTCACCTCAGAAGGAGTGTTGCCATAGAAAGTAGTGCCAGTTACTTCTCTATCAGTAAACTGATGTCCAATTCCTTCCTGAATACCGTCATAATGGAGACCTAGTTGAGTAGCTACCCTCTGGGCTTCTGCCTCGGTCATCCAGGCAGATGATAGGGTGGGATTACTATCCTGGGCTAGGGCGCAGATTATTCCTATGGCAGCGGCGAGTGCCAAACCTAACCCTATCGGAATAATTATGGCTGGCGAAATTTTCCCTTCTGGCATCGCCCCCCTTATCTCTCTTCTACGCACTTCCTCAGCCGGGGGTACCCACCACATTTTACCTTTATAACACTTGGGACAGGTCTTGCCCTCCTCATAGGACAGCCTTGATTCTGGCACTTCCTCTGAGTAGCCACACTCATCGCAGGTTATCGGGTAGGTTTGCTCCTTTCGCATTATATAGTCTTCCTTTAAGAAAGGCAGCTTGCCTCTCTCCCAGAGTATCTCCCTAATAGCACTGAGAGCATAGGCTCTATTAGCCTCTACAATCTCAATACCGGTTGCTTGGCTAGCCCCTAAGGCTTCATAAGCCTCCTCGAGTCTCCAGGTTGGTATCTTCCTTAATTTAGCCCTCACCCCATAGGAATAGGGCTCAGGAATCGCCATTCTAGGGTAGGTCACTTCTGAACTCCTTGGCTTATTTCATACACGTCTGTCTCTGAGTCATTACTCACTCGCCCAGCTAAACGATGTAGGCCCTCCCTGGGGCGTTTTGTTTGGCCCCCCTGATGTCGGCACCTGCCAAGCCCAGCTTGGCTCCGCCCCTACTGGGCATTTCTCAGCACCCACCAACTCATACTCTCGAAAATTATAGTCATAAGTTGTTAAGGCAGTCCAAGAGTCTCCACTATTGCTTGACCTCTCAACGTTTCCGCCTGCGTAGGGATTGCCACTTTGGCAGCGTGTCTCGATATAATGGGTTCCGTCTCCGCCGTCAATTCTCCACACGATTGCGTATTTAGTGCTGGCTAATAGACTGGCGGGTGTGGCAAACTCAAACTCTACCCAAGCGTAATCGGTGCTAATGGAGTTGGCGTCAACGGTCTTGCTTACCAGGTCGCCACCAGTCGGGTGCCCTGAACCGTCCGTATTTCGGATGGAGACCGTCAAATTTACACCGGTAAGGTCTCCGTATCTGTGAGTATAGAGGGATACCTTTTTGCAACCATGCGCCGTTGCCGGCGTGAAGGTCTGGGCTTCCCAGTTCACCGTATGAAAGGCTATGGCTGCGCTATAAGCCTCGTCGTAGTGTTCCTGTAAAGTCCATCCCCCCCCGTAGTCGCACTTTTCCCATACCCAGTAGGTTGGCGAGCCTACCTTAGTGTTGTATGTAGTTTCTGCCACGAAACAACCTCAACGTCACTAAGTAGAAATGCCTAGTTGAACCCACTCGTAGCCGTCGGCTGCGTTTTCCACGCAGATAAAGACTTTGGTAACCTGCCCTGCGCCTGTCCTCTCCCGCATGATTCTGCCAACATTTCCGACTGCCGCTGCCGGCAGGCCTGTTACCAGCTCGGTATTGGG
>JAUXAV010000142.1 GCA_030619735.1 Candidatus Aenigmatarchaeota archaeon
TGAGGCGGCGACCGGATGCGAATCATGGGACGGTGCTCGACGGCTCAGCTCCGCAGGCTCTGCTCAATCGCTTCCACACACGTCGGACAGAGAAGCAGGACGCGGAGCGTTCCTCGCTCCACTTCTCGCTCGCAGACTCCACACCGGCTCTCCTCCGCTGGCTCTGCTTGTCCCGTTCGCTCCATGAGTCCACGCTCGGCGATGCTCGCACGAGCCGCCATCTCTCGCTCCCAGTCCAGCCGCCACTGTCTCGCTTGGTCGGGAGTGCAGCCGCTCGTGACCGCTTGTCCCACGTACATCGCTCTCGTTCCCGCGTCCTCGACCTTTGACAGCTCCACGCCCACGCTGAACGCGATTCGCTCCTGTATCAGCGCCTCTCGCACTTCTGCCGGCCAGTCAATGATCCGCACTCTCTCGCTCACCCACGACTCCGACATTCCCAGCAGCGCCGCGATCTCCCCCTGGTTCTTGCCGAGTTTCAGCATCAGCAAACTGACATATCGGCCCTCGTCGAAGGCGTTCACTTTCTCGCGCAGTGCGTTCTCGGCCACCGTTGCCCAAGCTTTCCACTCCTCGCTCTCCTGGACGACCAGTGCTGGCACTTTCAGCAGACCTGCTTCTCTCGCTGCGAGGACTCGGCGCAGGCCGGCGATGACCTTGTATCCTTCGCCTATTTCCTCAACGAGGATTGGCACAAGGACACCTCTCTCCTTGATGCTTTTCCTCAGGTCCTCAAGTCGTCTCTTGCTCGTCAGAACTCGAAGCGGGCTCTCCGGCAACATCACGACGTCCAATGCGATCTCCTCCAATCGAGGCTTTCCTTCTTCTGTCATGGCTCTACTTTCCTTTCCTCATCTCGTGCTTTCTCAACTTCTACGCTCACTGGTCGAAGTCTCAAACCCCCGTCCTTCATCATATCGAACGCGAGCAAATCTCCTGGCCGGATCCCCAGCTCGTCAACGTACTCAGTCGGAATCACGATCACGACCGAGTGGCCTTGCCTGAACACCCTTCTCGCAAGCATCTGTCGCTCCTTTCCCAAGACGGTGCTCGGTTTTTCAAGCCCCCCTCCGGGGCTCTCTTTCCGCCGGTTTCGAGGCATCCGAACAGTACCAACTTTTTCCTTGACAAGCAATCCCAGATTTCGTAGATTTAGACCCGGAAAGTCAGGAAAGAAAAAGTGAATACGGCGGCTCGTCGGTCCCCTCTCGGAGGGTCCTTGAGCCCGCCCTGACTTTCCCCGTCGGGCCGCCTCCCTTTTCTCAGGAGAGCCAGGGTATGAGCAACAACGGCAAGCACCGCACGTACACGCAAGCGGTCGGAAAGTGGATCCTCGGCCGCCAGGTCAGCATCTACCTGCAGGGACGCAAATCACCTCTTACCGGACTCACCATCTGCTCGATCAGCGAAGCAGTCTGGGTGTGCAGGTGGAACGGGTCCACTCACCTCGTCCCTACCAGAAACATCAGCTACCTGCGCTTCCCGCCCGGAGCTGACCCTTACGACCATCCCCGACACCCTCTGCACGAAACAGTCGCAACCGGACTCCGCCGGACCGGCCGCTCGGCGCCCGTGGGGATCCCGCCGGGACTAAAACGAGGAGACGCCATGCCGATGACCGATCTCCTCCGCGGCTTCATGCCGCAGAAAGGAGCGTGACCAATGGCACACGAGCTCTCGAAGGCGGACCGACGACGTCGCCGCGTCCTCCACACCCAACAGGCCATCCACTTCTGGGACCTCTGCCGGGTCGAGCTCGGCTGGACAGCCGCACAGACGCGGCGCTTCCTCAAAAGCACATGCACACAGAGCGATCTCGATTACGCAGACCAGCTCTACAACCAAGGGAGTACTCCACATGCCGAACGAACAACCTGAACCGAAACCGTACCCGATCAAAGCACCGCACGGCTCCTGCCCGCTCGGCAGCCTCTACGAGAGCGGACCGGCTGCCACCTTCATCAAGAAGCTCCCGCCCTGCGACCCCTTCAACTGTGCCCTGGGCATCAAGCAAACGCAGGAGTGCTGCATCAAGGACGCAGCCCGAAGCCTCAACTCACTCTACATGTGGAACTGCGATCGCACCGCCGGCGATACGATCCTCCGGCAACTGATCAAGGAGCTCAGCGATCGGCTCGGGACCATCCTCGAGACTCTCGCCGGCAGCCAGAAGACACTTCCCGACATGCTCCGGTACTTCTACGACTCCCAGTTCGCCGAGCGAGCTCTCGGACTCGAAACCGTCCTCAGCTACATCAACGCCGCCCTGCAGCGCATCGCTCCGCCGGCGAAAACCGGCGAACCTACCTGAAAACCCCGGAATCCGGTCCAATCCCGGATTCCAGCTCGCCTGTGCCATATCCACACACGCCACGACAGCTCAGGAGCCAATGTCCGGAGCTCCGGAGGGGTATGACCCCTACGAAAAACGCCGAAAACGAGGCTTGATTTATCAACGCCCCTGGTATCACAGGCCGGAACCGTCCCCGTGCCCCTGCTATGCCGTCCCCGCCGCCATGTCCCCCTGTGCCTATCCTCGACGACCGACCTTTTGGTCACCGATCCCCGTCGCTGCGGCTCCTTTTGACAGGATTCGGATATCCGATTCGCAGCCGTCCCCTGGTGGCTGGCAGCCGACGACTCGGTACGATGCCGCGAGCCAACGCGCTGCAGTCAGCCGAGCCGGTGCCGTGAGCGCTCGAGGGGCACTTGTCAGAAGGCAGGGGGTCCGCTCCCCTGAGAGACCAAAAGGTAGGACGGTCGGACGGCAGACCGAGCGAATGACAGGCTGGCACGCGGCGTGCGAAGCCAGCAGCCACCGAGCTACGGGCGGCGGCGGCGGCTCAGACAGTAATGGAATAAGAGGCGGGCGACAGGTGCGGCTCGCCGCTGGCTCTCTGACCAGCCGCGTCTCGCCGCACTGGGCCGCGTCGCCGCACCTGTTTCTGTGCGGCTCCGCGCCCCGCGCGGACGGAGAACACCGGGTCTCGCTTGCGGTTCGGAACGCGGCAGCCGCGC
>JAUXAV010000031.1 GCA_030619735.1 Candidatus Aenigmatarchaeota archaeon
TTCTTCATAAACGACCTTCCTCACGCAGCTGGCCTTACCGGCACTGACTACGAACGAAAACCCACAACCGGGCAACTCCGCTACATTGCTGTGCTTTGCCAGCAGCTGAGGATGACTGTGGTGTACGAAGAGCAGGTTAGAACGTTTGGGGAAGCTGACAGGATGATAAGAGAGTTGGAGGCCGAGAGGGAGCATAGGAAGAGGTTGAAGGGCAGCAGCAGTCCTGGCAGTTTTAGGATAGAGCGAACGACTACTGACAAAGTCCTAGATGACCTTGAGCGTACCTGGCACAGGATAGAGTCAGACATGAGTACTAGAATGCAGGAAGCTCTAGGCATACTGAAGAACATAATGGGTCTATACTTCGAGGAGCCAGCGGTAGTTGCCTGGAACAACACTGACCTTGTAGGTATCGTGCTGTATAGGACGGCACACGATGTGGACCTGCAGATACAAGAAACCAACATCACAGAGCTGGCATCATTCACGCGCGAGCCTGGGGTTGGTGGGCTTCTCGTAGGTGAAGTCATCAAGATCGCCAGAGAGCTAGGCTCGAATACTATAAGGGTCCGACATGGGCCTGGAGCCCGCGGTTTCTATGAGAAACTAGGCTTCACAGCTGACGTGCAACATCCGGAAATACCAACTTTGATGGTGTATAGGCTGAAGAGCAGCAACCCTGGCAAGACCGCACGTAGGACTAGAATATGGGTAGGTATCAGCCCCGGTAGCTGGGGCGGGTCGCTCAAGGAGTCTGCACCCAGGAAGTCCTACCTCGTCGATAGTGTAACCGAGGCCATTTCGTCAGCAAAGCAGGACCCATATTTTCAACCCTGGTTTGACAAGATTAGAACTGCTGGCTACAAGAAAATGTCATTCGTCTGGGGCGTGTCAGAACCAACAGTTCATCGCCATAGTACAGCGAGCTTCAGCGTTCCATCCGTGGGAAGAAGTGATCCTGGTACTGCCACTCCGGTAGTAGGCTTTACAGGTACCAGAAGGGGAATGACGCTCTCCCAGAAAGCTGAAGTTAAGAGCACACTGATCAGCTTACAGCCCAAACTTGTCAGGCACGGCGACTGCATAGGAGCAGACGCAGAATTCCACGCAATATCTATTGAGCTAGGTATTCCTGTATGGTTGCACCCTTGCACCATATCTGGGCAGAGAGCATACAGCCAAGGAGCTCTAGGTTCGGAGCAACCTAAAGAGCCGTTGGAACGAAACAGAGATATAGTCAACATGTCTGATATGCTGATAGCTGCCCCCGGGGAGGCTATTGAAGTGTTGAGGTCAGGTACATGGGCCACGATTAGGCACGCCAGGAAGACGAGTCGCAAGCTCCTAATAGTTTACCCAAAGAGGTCCCATGAGGGCAGCAACCCCACGAGTTACTACCGGATATTCATTCCAGTGGAAAGCGCGTCCGTGAGCCCCGGGTCGCTTTATTGGAGGTCTGCGGAGTTCAGGTTCGAAGAAACCTTCATACAAACTACCTATACAGAAGGAGCTTCAACCCCCAGAGCAGCCAGCATGAAGTATATCTACTCACTTCCGGAGAGAGATGTTCCCACCGAAGTGTATGCGGAAAATATCAAGGACCCTTCGGATAACGGCAGATACAGTGGCCCACAGTTGAAAGAGGAGATAGTGCAGGGGGTAACTGCAGAAGGGTATGGATTTATAAGAAGGTTGAAGGGTGAATAGATGTGGTTAAACCGATTGATTTCTCATATGAAGGCGATATAGCAGTATTATACAAGGGCTTTCTCCTAGTGGGGCATCAACCTGGTTACGGCCCGGACGAACCGCCTAAGCTAGGTTACGTAAGGGCATACCGGAACATAACATACTTTGATGGTGGTATTCGCTCGTATGAGTCAACACACTTCCACCTCGTGTATGATATGATCGAAGAGGCAAGTGACGCCGGTGAGTTTACAGAAGAGCAGTTCATGGAACTCCAAAGCTCTGGGAAGATTGTCGGCAGGGTGTACAAGTCCATTCAGGAGGCCTTGGGCACTCCTGTGTACGAAGTCTTGGAGGAACCTGGTGAATTTATTGCTGAGGTGCCTGGCCCAACCGGCACCTGCTACCCCGATGCTTGGCGCTTTCTCATTAAAGAGGAGGAAGGCTATCTGGTTCACGGTTCTGTTGTCTCTTATAGCCTCGTGGAGTATCCCTTCGGGTTACCTGACGAGCTGAGAAGGATTGGCCACGCTTGGGTTGAAACAGAAACAGGCTATATCTGGGAGCCACAGACCAAACGATTTTACACAAAGGGTGAGTTTGAAGGTGTTGCCAAGCCAATAGAGGAACGCAGGTACACTGCCACAGAAGCTGCTATCATGGCAGCAAGAACAAGTAGTCATGGGCCGTGGACTGATGAAGACAGGAGAATGTGGTTATGACAGAAGGACGCATCGAGCCGTACAAGACCTACAAAGGATATATCATAGCACCTGGAATAACAATGCCGAGGTATGACATCTACGAATATGAGATATTCGAGACGCGTGAACAGTATGACAGAGGTGATCCTGTGCACACATCTGAGAGTGACATGGAGGCTGAGCAGTGGGTGGACAGACAGGTAGAGCTAGAAGGAGGCTAATATGTCAAAGCGCGAGAAAGGATGCTGCAAGAACTGTGGCAAGAATGTAGGAGAGGAAAACCTATCCAAGCAGAAACTATGCTATGTGTGTGCTAGGAAGTCGATGTTAGACCACTTTGACCGGATGTGGCTTCTGCAGCACCCAGGCACTGAAGAACAGTTGTAGGAGGAGATAGCAATGTATTCTATCTATAGATCCGCTCGGGCAGGTTTCAAGCACGAGCTGGTTGTGAGCAACTTTTTAACGAGATCTGAGGCAGAAGTACATATTCGGGACCAGCTCGGTCCAGGATACTATGTGATCACTGAAACTGCTGAAGAAGAGAGGGCAGTAGGGTTTAGTGAAGAGCTTCAGTATCACCTTAACAGAGATTTGGAGTTGATTGTATTTGATGGCTTCAGTTTTCGTTCTATTGAATGAGTATGCACTGTGTCTGAACTTTAGGAGGTAAACATGGAGATAAAACCGCAACATTCTGGGAGGTTTGAGAGAGCTCTAAAGGAGGCAGACCTTGAGTACATGGAAGGATTCACCAAATACTTCCCCGAGGCCAAGACTGGAGACTTCCCTCCAGACTTGACTTTCTCGAGGGATGCCCACAACAGAGAAGATATGCTATGGTGGCTGCACTACAATGCACCGGAGCTCCTAGTTGAGGAATAATGACTTGGGGGCAGGACACCGGGAAATCAAGGCCGGCTACCTCCGCCTTTTTCAACCCGTCCCGTGTGGCGCCTTGGCTGTAATCGGGGTCCCCTGTGCTCTTTCGGGGGTTGTGTCCTGCCCTAGAATGAACCGAATAAGAAGAGGTGAAACATGACAAGTCCAGACAGCGCAATGTGCATAGACTACAGGTTTCTTGGGTCGTACTCGCTGCACCCAAAGATAGCCGAGGCGTATGAAGGTGCCCCGGCAGGACAGAAAGCTATCTTAAACAGACTAGAGCATCTGTATCACGTTGAGGACACTGAAATGTTCGTTCAGGAGGCCGGACATGTCCAAGACATGCTAGGCGATGCCGGCGTCAGGTTCGACCCGATAAGTGGGGAGGGAATGCGCAGGGACATGGAAGGCACTATAGGCACCCTTGAAGGCTACGCTACCCAGATGGTTATGGGAAGAGAAGAAGCAGAGAGAGTCATCCTTTCTGGCGAGTAGTGGTTTCAAGGGCAACTATCGGTGTATCTGCTATTGGAGCAATTACATTATAGGAAAGTAATTAGTTATTATGATATATGCTAACCATAAAGGTGGTATCTTAAGTCTCAACTTGCTCCTAAAACTAACTTGTTACCGTATAAAAACTTGTACCAAAATGCAACAGAAATGCATTATAAAACAGCACTAAGCTTATACTACTAATACTTAGCAGATTTGGAAATAGAAGACCAACAGAATACACCAACTACACACACCAGATATACGAGGTAATATGGTAACACCAAGGGGCAGGGGAGCTACACCAGTCCGCCCAGGGCTTGTCACCAAAGGTGTTCTGCTTGGCCAGATACCTTTAGCCACTGGTGAGCTTGTCACCGAGGCCGCGATAAACGACCTCCATTCTTCCTACAAAGAACTCATCAAGCGAGAGAACGCTCTCCGCCCAAAGGCCAGAAGGCTTCGTGGCATGACAGCTCAGAGTTTCAAGACGCTCTTCAAGTTTGCCCAACTTCTCAACCTCGTTGAACTGGTACGTGAGGAACCCGCGCTGTTTCCCCCTCCTGGAGGTCCCCTCTACAGCATAAGGAAACCAGACGGTGTTCATGTTGTTGTTAGTACCCGTAGAGTGTTCAAGCTCACGGCCGTGGGAAAGGAAGATGAGCGATCCTGGAGCAACCTTTGTCGAGCTTGGAGAGAGGGATGGTCAGCACCCGAGAAGATAGAGTATGCACCACCGTACGTTCCACCACCCAAGCCGCCTGTGGTACCACCAGTTGAGGTTCCTGAAGTCTTCGTCCCTTACAAATGGATGCCAACACCGTCTACAGCTCGATTCAAGACACTCTTAGCACATCTTGAAACAATGGGGGCCATCGGTGCTGCTGAGCCTGAGATTGCGGCCGAGATAGATAGGCTGTCAATGCTAGTCAGTGACTGGGTGATGGAGATTGGTGATGCCTTAGATGATGCGAGAGCTATAAACAATGTTCGGGCAATCAGAAGACTTGAGCCCCAATTCAAGTCTATTACTGCACTGACCGAGGCCCTTATGGATGGAGACCTGCGAAGAGCGATAGCTAGCTTAAGAAAGCTCGTTGGATGAAAGTGTATCTGACAATATGGGCGATACATCCCCTCCCATCTTAGGAAATTATGATATATGTATTCTTAGCTTCTTTTTTTAATAAAAGCACGTACTTTTTTAATAAAATAACTATTTTATTTACGATTTCATCAATTTGTGTTATAATTACTACGATAAATAAAATAGATTTATCAGAGAACCTTAAGAATAGAATAGATACTAGCTTATCTGCCTCAAAATAATGACACGAAGGAGGATGTTGATGACAACACCAAAAGTAGGGGCAGAAAAGCCCAAGACCAAAATTGACCAACTGGAGGAAAGTCTTCTTGAGCTGATTGATATGGTGGGAGCGATGGGTAAGCGAATGGATACGTTTGAGAAGACCGCGGTGAAGAAGCCCACAGGACTGTTTGGGGGTAAAAGAGGACGAATAGCCATCAAGGACACTACCACCGGTGTCGTCTATATCGCCAAGAGTGCTGTAGGTAAGGCACTCGCCGGTGAAGCTGACACTGACGCACTCGACCACTTTGCTTGGTATAAACTCCAGGCAAAATTCCCCGACAGGTTCATAGAGGCTTCAGAGGCAGAGAAGACCAAGGTAGAGGCGGAGGAAAAGACGAGAGTGGAAGCAGAGGTAGCGGCGGCAAACAAGTTGGCGGCAGAGGAGGCGGCCAAGGAAGCCAAATAGGCGTCTTGGGGCAGATAGGCATCCATACAGGGCAAAGGCATCAAAAGCCAATGCCCTCGTGTGGTATCTAGGGCTTGTAGGTTCATTGAGTGTGCTAGCAAACGTTAGCATACTCAAATGAGGTTACAAGGAGATGAAGGACAAGACAAAAGTTAAGGTCGTGACTGCTCCCCAAACCTGGAATTGTGATGGATGCCCTGGGGTGATTAAGGTTGGCGAACAGTGCGTCAAGATAGGGAGCAAGAAGTATTGCAAGAAGTGTGTTGAGAAATCTAAAGGAGGTGAATGATGAGGTTCCATAACTACAAAGGGCTGAAACGAGACTTGGTTATCACCATTGGCCTATTCATCCTGTTGCTCCTCTTAAATGGAGTCAATGTCTTTGGTGGCTAACCTCTTGACTCAGCTCACTAGCCAGACAGTTACTGTTGAATGGGTCTAGTGGGCTGGAATGAAGAGACTAGCACCTTAACAACAGAATAGATGAGAAAAGGAGGTGACGTATGAAGTATGTCGGCTTCATAGTGGCAATGTTGGGGGCTGCGTGCCTGATATTCATCTCGGGTTTCACACTCCCAACAATAGCTGCATTGTCCATCCTCATCCTTGCAGTCATCGCCGACTTCTACACTACCTGGAGATGCTTGAAGGAAAGAGGCAGGGAAGGCAACCCAATGGTGGCATTCCTGTTCAAGAGGATGGGGTTACGAGCAGTCTTCTGCTTGATGGCAGGATTATGGACGCTTATCGTCATATTCAGGTTCCTGCCAGCTGTGGAGGGTGTTCAGACCGCAATAGCTCTAGTGTATTGGGTAGTGCCATTGAACAATCTCTTGGCATTGAGACGATTACGCAGAAAGAGTTATGCGTAGGTTAGTTTCCTGACCCAGCTCATCAGCAATGTTGGTGGGCTGAGGTGAGGGGGTAAGCAACAATGAAAATGACACCAGAACTACTAGAAGCCTGGGAAGGCATCGACAAAGATGTACGTCAAGAGGTTATTGGGGTCATCAAAATGTCGAAGGAAGCCTCCGAGATGGTTGACAGTGACCATCCCAAGAGCCAACAGTATAATGATGCATTCACGGTAATTGTTAGCATATTAGAGGGCTAACCTCTTGACCCCAGCTCACCTGGTTCTGCACACCAACGGCGAACCTCGGTTTGCCGCAAAAGCACGGTAAGGACGGCAGAGGGAGGTCGTCACCGGGTGGGTTGGAGTGAGGAGATTAGTGAAATGAAGATGCAGATTGTCGAACAAGGAGGTATCAACTGGACGTGGTTCAAAGTCCGGAACGGTAATCTCGTTGCAGTCTTCCGTCTACACTATGGCGAGAGCCAGTTGATAGCTTTTCGGGAATTTGAAGAGGGGATGATTAAGGTCAAAGACATCAAGGTTCCTTGGGCTCCCTGGAGAGAGGAATGTGATATAGTAGCAGACCACACTTCTAGGCAGGGAGGTTATTCAACACCGGAGGTGATAAGAGCATTCGGTTGGCTGAATGAGATATTCAGGATGGTTGCTCCTCCGTTTGAGCGAGAAGAATGCTCAGAGGATATTATGCGACATTTGGAGTATCACGGCGTTACGATATGCCGACTAGGGGCGAAGGTGGGCTAATGGGTAAAGCAAGCCGAAAACCCAAGTATTATGACTGTCGGTGTGGTAGGAGATTGAGGATAAATGGAGTAAAGGTACCACCGCACAAGAGCTTGGCAACCGGGACCCTATGTCCTACCTCCGGGGGATTTATACCAGAAGTCAAAGGTGACAAACATGGCTAAGATAGCAATCTGTGACGTATGCAAAACGCGACACGATAAGCTCACAAAAGCAACCAAGTATATGCACGTCAAGGGACGCAAAGACCTCAGAATCGACTTGTGCAACGTGCACATATTCGAGGTTAATAAGAACTTCCCCAAGGTGACAGTTGAGTACGTGCAGTTTATCTATGAGATGGCGCACGGCACTGAGCTGTCACCTGAAGATGCCCAACTCGTATTACGGAAGAGGAGGTGAACAATGAAGCTTCCTAGTGGCTGCGAAATCAGTAAGGAGAGGCTTGTTGAGATGTGTGAGGTCATCATTGGCGAAAAGCTTATGTGGGAATGCACCTATGGAGAAGCTTTCGAGACCACTGAAGAAGCTCTTCGGGAGGGCACCTACGTTGACATTCCCGCGCTCAACGAAGATGACATCCATTTCCTATTTGAAGCACTGAAACACGTAGTTATCGACTGTGAAACTGCTCTGAGGAAAACTCTTGGCACCTTTATGGCAGACAGCGCAGTCGTAAACTCTTGGTGAAAGGGGGTGAAAAGTGAAGTATCTAGTGCACGTATCTGTCTCGATTGAGGTAGATGCAGAGAGCGAGGATGAGGCAACTGAGAAGGCAGCGGACGAGCTTAGAGGGTACAAGCCGAAGGAATTCTCGTTTGACGTAATTCCAGGCGAAAAGACCCCAAGCGGGCCAGGGGAAAAGCTGGAAATAAAACGAGAGGTAATAGAGCTGAAGCTGACCGCAAGTAGGGCCGAGGTCGGGACGTTCGGAAAAGAAGGACTGAAGCACTTGTGGATAGATATACTGGAGCGGTATGCCAGCGAGGAATACTACGACCCTGACCTTGTCAAGGAGCTGGTTGACCGCAAGGCAGAAGAAGGCTAGGAGGTGAATTGTGGAAAAGCTCGTGTGTGATAGGTGTGGCACCGAGTATACGGACAAGGAAAGCATCGAAGGGGCAAAGCAATACCAGGAAAAGTGGGCGAAGTTGTGTAGGGAAGACGGTGTTGAGCCTCGGGGTCTTAGTGCTTGTCCGATTATCACGTGTGCTGGTGAATTACTGCTGAAGGAGGTCTAAAATGTGGCAATCTCGGTTCAAGTGGATTATTGTCTTTGAGGACGGGAGCGCGTCTAGCTTTGAAGGAACATTTGACGAACTCATATCTATTTGGAGATACGACGCACCTATTGCTATAATCAGAGGTGAACTTGCATAAAGGGGTCTAAGATGACTAGACGTATTGTAGGGCAATGCTCTACATCAGACTTCAAGTATCTTGAGCATCTCGCTGACGTATTGAGAGATGGTGGGGAAATCGATACGGCCAACCTGACAAAGAAACAGGTAATGGCTGTCCAGGTTCTCCACCACTTCCACAACTGTGGTGTTAAACTCAGCGTGCTACTCAAGATACGTGAAGTCCTAGTTTGGCAACTAGACGGGGGTGGATACGCCTTTGAATATAAGCTGATTAACCCTCGTGATGTTGATACACGAAATATACTTCGTGGAATGAGGAGGACTTAAGATGCCTGAACCAAAGGTCGAGTGTCAGTCTTGTGGCGGGGAGCCAATTGTAATCCTTGCTACCCATAGCTACACGATCGAGTATAGTGAAGAGCAAAGCAAGTGGGTAAAGCGCAATGATTATGTAGTTTATGCCTGTGGGATTTGCCTTGAGGAACTTGACACTCACGACATTGAAGACATACTCAGACAAGTGGACGAACTATAATGAGAAAACTACACACAGTACCGGACAAAGTTCTCAGAATACCTTGTAAACCTGTAAAGGACATCAGCGATAAGGTCAAATCGATTGCAGAAGAGCTCAAAGATTATATGGTGGCTCACCGCAGGGACGAGGTTGCTCCAGTTAGTATGGCCGCACCTCAGCTAGGTGAGTCAATTCGTGTGATTGCCTTTTACCCTAATGCATCATACAGAGAAAGAGAAGGCATTGATATTCTTATCAACCCAGAACTTGTGAAGGCTAGTAAGTTCGCCCTATTCAGAGAATCTTGCTTAAGTATTCCGGGAGGACAATTCCTCATTAGGAGAGCCAAAAGAGTCAAAGTCAAGGGACTCAATATCTACGGTAAGTTCAAGAGCTATAAGGCAGGAGGGCTGTTTGCCCAGATATTACAGCACGAA
>JAUXAV010000239.1 GCA_030619735.1 Candidatus Aenigmatarchaeota archaeon
GCCCATTAATAATTGTTTCAGAGGACAGGGGCATCGGGAAGGCAGGCCGGAACATACCCGGTATTGATGTTGTTTCTGTAAAGGAACTGCAGGCCCGGGACCTGGCCCCGGGAGCAGACCCGGGAAGGCTCTGTGTCTGGACGCAATCCGCTGTAGAGAGCCTGGGGAAATAACCTTTAATTTCTTTCCCCCAACAATAACTAATGAAGGAATATTTTGACCCCAACCTGCCCACAGTAAGCGATGTCAAGGACAGGTACAAGAATCCCCTGGATCTCAGGAAGTATGAAAGCCTTACCCATGAGAATGTGGCTAACGCTATCCTTAGCGGAGACAGGAGGGGCCTGATAATCCCTGATGAGCCGGGAAAATACCAGATATGGGACAGGTCTGATTCTGTAAAGAGCAAAGGGAGGATCCTGCCCCTGAACAGTGCCCTGAGGTTCAAGAGGTACGGGCCCCAGATAGACGTGACCACATCCAATACCAGCCAGAGGGATATAAGGGAAAGGCATTTAACGCCCAGGATGGCGTTCAGGGAAAAGCTTTCTGACCCCGAGGTTAGGAAGAAGCTATTGGAGGGCGCCTACAGGGGAATAGGCTGGTGGGACCCCAGAACCAGGACTCACAATATAGCCGCCTTTGACGTGTTTCCAGAGGCCTACTTTTACGAAAAATTCTATAAAAATGATATGGGATTCAAATACCTGTTCTCTGACGGATATGTCCATACTCCTTCAGTGAGCGGGGAGCCTGAATACAGGGTAACGCTCAGGGTCTTCCCCAACACGGATGACTTTCTTATAGAGTGGCTCATGACCCAGGCATACTGTGAGTGCCTGGACCAGTTCCATAGGGGCGCCAGGGGCAAGAAGAAGGGAAGGGATGAATTCGAGAACATCTTCAAATACTCAAAACCCGAGAGGGTCTGGTGCAAGCACACCCTTGGAGCGCTCAGGAAGGCAGAGAAGCTCTCGCATAAATGGGATAATGTGCCTGACTTCAGGGTCTCCTCCCCGGAGCCCACAGGGATACTCAACCCCTTTTATACAATCAAGACCAAGACCTTGATAGCAGTCCGAAACAGCTTCAGGAGACCCATAAAGCTGGAGGATGGAATCCTTTTAGGAAATGTAACCGGCTATGCAGGCCCTGAAGAAATGTTCGACCTAACGGAGTGACAAAAACCTTTATAAAACCATACCATATTAATTAACTATTCAATGCGTTTATGCCCGATAAAACCCGGTTGATGGGCAACTGGTTATTAGGGTATGAGCAGTGTTAGGAGAATCTATGCCAGGAAAAGAGCCCTCAGACAAGGAGCTGGACAAGCTCCTGGACAAGGAGGAGGAAAAGATTAGAAGTGAGAGGGAGGAGATGAAGAAGCATCCTTCCCCGGCAGAGAAGCCCGGGGAGGAAAAGCCGGCTGAGAAAAAGCCAGAAACCCCAGCGCCTCCGGTCATGGGCGAATATAACCCCTGGGGGATTCTGCTCTATCCCCATCTTGCGGAGAAGAGCATGAACATGGTGGAGCTTGAGAACAAGCTGGTTTTCATGGTGAGCAGGAAGGCCAATAAGAAGGACATAAAGGAGGCAATTGAGAAGGGCTTTGAAGTCAAGGTCGCAGAGGTCAAGACAGAGATTACCACA
>JAUXAV010000041.1 GCA_030619735.1 Candidatus Aenigmatarchaeota archaeon
AGGAATCTGGTGATTTTTTCTATGGCTATCTGCTTGAGCTCGCCGGTCAGGAGCTTTCCTGATTTGTAGTCATCCCTGATTTTCCGGATTTTCCTGTCATCCGGCTCAAACATGAACTGGAGCATCTGGAAGGCCACATCCACGTCAGGGTTTCCTCCCTTCTTCCTGTGCTCTGCCACTGAAGGCTGGCCCCCGGAGAAGGCATACTTATTGATTTTCTCCTTTACTGTTTTCGGATTGTCCGTCAAGGCTATGTAGGAATAGGGGTCAGAGGAGCTCATCTTGCCTCCCTTAAGACCCGGCATGAACTCATGGTAAAGGGAGCATGGGGGTATCAGGTCCAGCTCCTTGTTGCCCTTCAGCCTGGATACGATGTCCCGGGTGAGCTTGATATGCGGGTCCTGGTCCGCCCCTACAGGAACGACTACAGGGCATTTGCCCTCAAATTCAGGGAGCTGGGGATGGAGGATGTCAGCGACCTGGGTGAAGACTGACATTATTTTGCCAGGGGTCAGCTCCCCGTATATGGCCTTCATCTCGCTGAAGGTCGTTCTTTTGGAGACCATTCCTATAAGCCGGTAGTAGGCATTGGATTTGTCAGGATTCTGGGACCTCTGGCTCTGGAAGTAGAAGTCGCAGTTCCTGGATTTGAGGCCTAGGGCTATGTAGTTTATCAGGTATTCCTCTATGGCGGTTTTTCTCAGCTCCTCCAGGCTTCCCCCTCTCATATTATATGCTTCTATGTCCGCAACAAGGAGATAGGTTTTTGCTCCTTTCTCTTGGAGATAGATTATCTCATCCGCAACCATCTTGTGGCCTATATGGAATTTTCCAGAGGGCATGAGGCCGGTGAGCATAACGAACTTCCTTTTCTTTTTCATGGCGTCCAGGATTCTCCCGAAGTCCCTGTGCCCGAATATTATCCCCCTCCTCATGCAGAGGGAGGGGTTGGGGATTCTTCTGGCTAAGGGTTTGAAGTCCTGAATCCCGAACTCCCTCAAAAGCTTCGCGTAATCCCTTATTGCCTGGTCTTTCCAGGGGTCTATTGTTTTCATTGGTTTATTATTAGAATCAGAGCTAAATAAATTGCCGGGTTTCTCTAATCCTTTCCTGCCCATTGGTACGGCATCACAACCATTTAAAGGATATAATCAGGGGGGTTTAAATATATGTTATGAAGCAGGAAAGGGTCTTTATAGAGAGGGACTGCCTGGAGGTTATCCTGGCATCTGCCATTGAGGTGTTTCCCAGGGAGACCAATGGTCTTTTGATGGGGGGCAGGCTTGTGAAGAAGGTCAGGGGCAGGAGCATCAGGATTTTTACCCTGAGGATGTCATATCCTGTGCAGACAGCAGAGAGGAAGCCGAGCTATGTGGAGCACGGCAATATTGCCGCAGTGGAAAGGCTTCTGGAAAGCCTCTGCGCAATGGGGAAGAACATAGCAGGGGGCTACCATTCGCATCCGGAGCCCAAGGCGCATACCAGGCTTACCAAGAGCGATATGGATTTCATAGGGGACGAGATGAAGAGATACAGGGAATGCAGGGGGTTCAGGGGCTGGAGGAAATGGATTGAGCTTGTTATCTCTGTAAAGAAAAGGGACTATAAGAAACGGGTGAAACCCAGGGAATCCCTTTCCCTGGAGGGGGGAAGGATAATAGCCTTCCTGAAGAGCAGGGGCTATACAGGGTATGAGCTGAAGATAGAGGGCTATGCTGTGGAGAGGGTCAGGGGTATTCTGAAGAAAAGCAGGGTGGGGCTTGTCTTTGAGAAATAGCTATCTGGTAATTTCCAGCTTCCTCACGGATTCGTAAAGTTTTTTCAGCTTGGCACTTTTTTTGAAGTGGCTGTGCACGGGCTTAACCATCCTGTCCAGATAGGCTGCAACCCCGTTCTTTAGGTCGGCCGGATGGAGCTCACCGCTTCTGAAAAGGTTTTCCAGCTCTTCATAGCTTGTGAAGGTAATCTCGCCGCCGAACTTCGCATGCCTGTCTATGGTCATTTCCCTGAACTTCTCAAAAATCATGTATTTGCAGTATTCAAGAATAGGGTTCATATCAGTCTGCTTTGCCGGGCAGTATGCCTTGTTTATCTTTCTTTTAATCTCCTCAGTGGAATCATCCATGAATATGGCGGAATCAGGCTTTGATTTTGACATCTTCAGGTCAAGGAGCATATCTGCAGGGTCCTTTGAGGCTGTTGTGGGTTTGGAAAGCCCGAGAATCATGTGGTGGGAAACAACAACAGGCTTCCAGAATCCTATCTTTGGCCCTATCTCCCTGGCGAGCACATTGACCTTCCTTTGGTCCATTCCCAGCTGTGTGATGTCGCATTTCAGATGGAATATGTCGGCGGCCTGCATGCAGGGATATATTATCTGGGCAGCGCTGAGCCCTTCATCGGATTTCCTTCCCATTATCTGGGAGCATCTTGTTATTCTTTTGACTGTTGCGTTCCTTGCTATGTCAATTGTGGTCTTCCAGTGACCCTCTTTACGCACTAAATCCTTGGACCATATGAAGTCAATTTTTTCCGTCTTCATTCCGCAGGCCTTCCAGATCTCCAGGTAGTATTCCCCGACCATCTTTATCTTTTCCAAATCCCCGCCCATCTTATTGTTCATGAATGCGAACCATTCAGCAACAAGGACCTTGAATCTTACTCCAGCTTTCAGCATCTTGTTTATGTTTATTGTCCTGAAGATTCCTTGCGCAACGTGCATTTTACCCGATGGCTCAAACCCGTCATAAGCAACTGGATGGGTCTTTGTCTGTAAAAGCTCCCTGAGCTCCTGCTCTGTTATTATCTCCTCCCCAACCTGCCTTATCAAGTCAAGCCTCTTTTCCAGGTCCATGATTTTATTTAGGTTTCCCTGATTTAATAACCTTTTTAAATTCAGGGGGCAATTATGATTATGGCCAGGACAACTCCATAACTGCTAATTTTAATTGGTTAGGCCATGTGCTGTTCTGAGGCTTCTATGGACCCCCTTAAAGGCTCAAGGAATGAGAAAAGGATGGATGTCTGGGCAGGCATGGGTGTAAAGGATTTGCTTAAACAGTTAGGGGGAGCGGGGTATGCAGGCAAGAGGATGGCGGAGGCCCTGGAGATTTACAAGAGTATGCTAGATGATAAGAAGTGCATAAAATTCGTGGCAGGGGCCGGGGTCCTGGTGGCAGGGGGGATGAAGGGGGTCTTGGTCAGGCTTATCAATTCCGGGGCAGTGGATGCCCTGGTCCTGACAGGGGCCATATGCACGCATGATTTAATCGAGGCGTTTGGGGTGAAGCACTACCAGGGGACCAGCTTTGTTGATGATGTGGAATTAAACAAGGAGCATATATTCAGGATGTATGATGTGTTCCTGAAGAGGGAGGGATTCTCCCTTATGGAGGAGGAAGTCCAGAATAATCTGTTTCCTAAAATGCCCCAGAAGGAGATGAGCCCCAGGGAGTTCCTGAAGGAGCTGGGGAAGGTTGTAGGGGACAAGGGCTCCATACTGAGGGCCTGTGCTGATAAGGGGGTGGATATATACTGCCCCTCCTTAACTGACTCCATGCTGGGGTTCCAGGCCTGGATGTACGGGCAGGACCATCCCCTGAAGGTGAATCCTCAATTGGATATAAAAGACTTCCAGGACCTGGTCTGGGAGGAGGGCAGGACATACGGCATGCTTATTCTGGGGGGCGGGGTTCCCAAGCATTTCATACCCGGGATGATGCAGGCATCCGGGAATTCCTTAAAGTATGTTATTCAGATAACCATGGACAGGCCCGAGCACGGGGGTGTTTCAGGCATGCAGATAAGGGAGGCCAAGTCCTGGGGCAAGGTCTCGCCTGAAGGCCTGGTCTGTGATATGAGGTGCGATTATACCCTGGCATTCCCCATCCTGGTTGCAGGGATTCTGGACTACTTAAAGGAAAAGGGACAATAATAGCTTATGGAAATAAAGATACTTGGCTCCGGCCGGGAGGTTGGGAGGTCCGGAATCCTGGTTAATACGGGCTCTGAGAAGTTCCTCCTAGACTTCGGGATAGAGGTCCAGCACGGGCAGAAGCCCTCAAACCCGCCAATGGATTTGAAGGGGGTGTTCCTGACGCATGCGCATCTGGACCATTCCGGGTGCATACCCTTTCTGTATAAAAAGGGGTATAAAGGGCCCACATATATGACCAGGGCCAGCCTTGACCTCTGTGATATGCTTCTTAGAGACAGCATAAAGGTCCAGAAGAAGAAGGGTCAGAAGCCCTATTTCTCCCAGGAGGACTTAAAGAGGATGGAGCAGAAGACCATAACCCTTCCCTACAAGAAGCCTGTAAAGTTTAAGAGCTGCTCCATACAGCTGAGGGATGCAGGGCATATCCCTGGGGCAGGGCAAATCCTGATGGAATCCCAGGGGAAGAGGATTCTCTACACAGGGGATATAAAGTTCCTGGGGACAGGCCTCACAAATCCGGCTGACACGGATTATAAGGATATAGATGTGCTGATATGCGAGGCAACTTATTCCTACAAGGACCATCCGGACAGGAAGGAATTATTTGACAGCCTGAAGGAGCATATACAGTATGTTTTGTACAATAACGGGACCATTCTCCTGCCGAGCTTTGCAGTGGGCAGGACCCAGGAGATGATACAGGAATTATCCTATCTGGGCTTTCCTATCACAATGGACGGGATGGGTATAGAGGCCACCAAGAGAATGCTCTCAAACCCTGGCTTTTTAAGGGATGCCAGGAAGCTGAAGAAGGCGTTTGAAAAGGCCAGGAAAATCAGGAGGGGGAAGAACAGGGACTCTGTAACAGACAAGCCTGGTGTGATTGTCTGCACCGCAGGCATGCTGCAGGCAGGGCCCGTGGTAACCTATATAAAGAATCTGCATATGAGGGAGGACTGCTCCCTGGTCTTTTCAGGCTATCAGGTAAAGGACTCCCCTGGGAAGATGCTCCTAGAGACCGGGAAATACATAAACGAGGGGATTAATGTGAAGCCCAGGATGAAGATGACATTCATGGATTTCTCAGCGCATTGCGGAAGGAGCCAGCTGCTGGACTTCTTCAGGAAGGTCAGGCCCAAAAAGATAATCCTGGTCCATACGGACCATGGGCCGGAGTTCGGGAAGGAGCTCAGGGGAATGGGGTTCAATGTGGAGGTCCCCAGGAATGGAGACTCCCTGAGGGTGTGATTTCTGTGCTGGAGATTGACGGCTCCCACGGTAGTGGCGGCGGGCAGGTACTGAGAACTTCAATAGGCCTTTCCGCCCTTCTGAACAAGGCCGTCAGGGTCTATAATATAAGAGCCGGCAGGTGCAACCCGGGTTTGAGGCAGCAGCATCTCCAGGGCATAAAGGCTGTATCGGATTTCTGCTCAGGCGAATTGAAAGGAGCTGAGTTGGGCTCAAAGGAGATAGAATTCCGGCCCGGCAAGGGTTATAAAAAAGAAATGAATGTAAAGATACCCACTGCGGGTTCTATAGGGCTTCTGCTCCAGACGATTCTGACAGCTACCCTAAAGAGCGGGACTGATATAAAAATAGAGGGCGGTGCTACATTTGGGAAATGGGCGCCTCCCATAACCTATTTTGAAAAGGTCCTTCTGCCTGTCCTGGAGATGATGGGATACAGGGTTGAGATTAAAATCCTGAAGCATGGCTTCTATCCTGCTGGCGGGGCAAGGGTGGAGGTAGGGGTCAATCCTGCAAAGGAGCTCAAGCCCCTTAATCTGGTGGAGCAGGGCGACCTGAAGGAAATACACTGTTTATCCATAGCAAGCAAATACCTGGCAAAGGCCAGGGTAGCTGAGAGGCAAACAGAAGCGGCAAGAAATATGCTCAGGAAATATAATCTTTTTGCAAAAACGGAATACGTTGACTCGGAATGCCCAGGCTCTGCCCTGGTGCTCTGGGCCAGGAGCTCCACCGGCTGCATACTGGGCTCGGACTCCCTGGGTGAGAGGGGGAAGCCTGCTGAAACAGTAGGGAAGGAGGCTGCAGAGGGTCTGGTGAAAACCCTGAATTCCGGTTCTGCAGTGGATGAATACCTCTCTGACCAGATTCTTCCTTTTTTAGCAATGGCATCAGGAAAATCAGAGATTCTGGCTCCCAAGCTAACCAGGCATGCAGAGACCAATATATGGGTGATAAGGAAGTTCCTGGACGCGGAGTTCTCCGTAAAGGGGGAGAAGGGCCTGGTAAGGATTGCCTGCCAGGGCCAGGGGCTATAAGATAAAAATATAGAGCAGGGCAAGCAGGACTGGCTGGTGCAGGAGATAGATAATCAGGGAGTGCCTGCCCAGATATGAGAGAAACTTTATGGGAATTAATCTGGAAATGTCCCTTATCCCAAATCTTCTTTTGTAATTTGGATAAAGAAGGTTTCCGAAAAAGATTCCTAAAAGTACCACTCCGAACCAGGGCAGGAGGGGCAGGTAGTCAAAGGTATAGAATGCCAGGGGCCTGAAGCCGAGCCAGAGGAGCCAGGGGAAATCAAATGTCAGTGTCTGGAGAAAAATCCCTGCAATTATTAAAATAATCCCCAGCAGGAGGTTTAGGGCCCGGAATCTCAGGAAGGGGTATGCCAGGATAATGGAGATGCCTATCAGATGGAGGATGCCAAACAGTATGGCTCCCTGGGGGAGCACTGCCCAGGTTATCAGGGTTATTATCAGGCCATAGCAGAAAATCTTCAGTCCCCTCTTCAGGTATTTGGGAAAGCCTGCATTCCCCCTTTTCAGGGCCCTGGACCAGCTCAGGGTGAGGGAGAGCCCCACCAGGAAGAGGAATGTCAGGGCTGCGGCCCTGCCCAAGGCAAACCAGAAGCCGGAGTATAGGTTGAATCCGGCAGAGGCAAAGTAGTTCATGTCAAAAAGCAGATGGAAGATAATCATTAATATTATGGCAATGCCCCTGAGGAAATCTATCTCCCAGAACCTTTTTCCTAGCGTTTTTTCCTCTCCCATAGTATCTTCTTCCCCAGAATGACCCTCAGGACCCTGTGCATGGGTATATAGGTCTCTTCTTTCCTGCCTTCCTCCCTGTAAAGGAAATGGGATTTCTTTACCTCTGTTATTTGTTTGCCAAGAATGGGTTTCTCGTCCCCCGGCGCCCCCCTGTGCAGGATTACCAGCCTGCAGTCCTGGAGCTTCCCTGTCCATTTCAGCTTGTTCAGGGTATTGTAGACCATGTTAAATGTTTGTTTTGGTGGTTAAAATTTTAGGCTGAATTCAGGCAAACTTTATGAGCTTTAAGCTTTTCAGGTCGTTCAAACCAACTGAAACCATGCTCTCGCTCCCGGGGTTTATGGACATGGTCCTGCCTATCATCTCATTGAACTGTCCTGACATCCTGGGGCTCTCATGGATATGGCCGTGGAGGGTCAGGAGGGGCTGGTGTTTTTCTATAAAGTCCCGGACTGCCCTGCTTCCCACATGGCTGCCATTGTATAACATGTCCAGCTTTGTATTGAATGGAGGGACATGGAACACAAAGACCGCTTTCCCGGGGTTTACTTTTTTGGCCAGTTTTTCCAAATCATTCTTGATTTCCTGCTCCTTCTTTTCCCAGTCCTTTAGGAGGAAGGGGGTTTCATTAATGTAGGAATATCCCACCAGCTGGAAACCGTTCAGCTTATGGACCTTCTGGCTCATAAGCTTCAGGATTCCCTTCTTTTCTGCCCTTTCCAGGACGTCCATATTGACCCTGAAGTCATCATTGCCCATCATTATGAAGGGGGTCTTTCCTGTCTCCTTCTTGAACTTCCTGAACCTTGGCAGGAGATATATCTCAAGGAAGTCCCTCTGGGCCTGGATAAAAAGGCCCATAAAGCCCACAGGGCCTATATCCCCTCCTATTATGACTGCCTCTATCTTCTTCTTTCCTGCCTCCTTCAGGAACCTTTCATAGGCCCCAGGGTTGCCATGGAGGTCCGTTGCATAGATTATTCTCATAGAATGGACCAGACGGGATATTCAGCCCTGCTGAGTACGACTGCATCAGCAGATGCGTTCGAACCCGTAGCCTCCACCATGCCATCACCCAATTGGATAGGAATCCAAAAGTGAGGTGGCGATCTACCGTTGATCTACTGGCCCACTGGATTATTATTATAGAAACAAAACAATATTTAAATATGGGACTTTTGGAAGGCTTTATTCTCTGGGCGCAGGAATTCGCAGGGGCATGGGGATACCTGGGTATTTTTATAGTGAACTTCCTGGGCTCAGCCACCATATTCCTTCCTGTGCCTGCCTTCATGGTGGTCTTCCTTTTCGGGGGGATACTGAACCCCTGGGCTGTTGGGATTGTTGCAGGGGTTGGCTGCGCCCTGGGCGAGCTTACCGGCTACCTGATTGGAAAGGGCGGGGAGGTGGCCCTGAAAAGGAAATATAAGAAGTGGATTCAGAGAGGGGAGAAATGGTTCAGGAACCACAGGGCATTTCCCTTTATAGTGATTTTCGCAGCAACCCCCCTTCCGGATGATGTGCTGGGAATCCTGTGCGGTATGTTCTCCTATGATTTGAAGAAATTCCT
>JAUXAV010000021.1 GCA_030619735.1 Candidatus Aenigmatarchaeota archaeon
CTCCTTTCTCCCATAGGGTTTTGTATTCTACCGCGTCCACCGGATATCCCAGTAAAAGTGGTGAAAGACATGGTTTTGGTTTAGATAAATGGTATTTTTTCTGCCGTTTCGGCACAATCTTGGAAAACACCCCCCTTGCAATTTAAGGGGCGGAAAAAACAAGGGGCCCTGTGAAAACAAGGCCCCTGTTCCTGTCAGAAAAACACCCTCCCCGGCTTTTTGGTTGCTGAGCGCAACATCACAGACTTTGAGTCCACATCTTCTGCATAAGCTGGTTTGCAGTCTCATCATTGTAATTCCGGATGCCAAAGCTTACGCCTTGCTGCTGGAGCCAGGTTACTACTTTCTTTTTCTTTCCCTTCACAGCAAGGTGCGCAGTGGTGTTGCCATCCTCGTCAAGGCGCTTCTCGTTGAAATTGAACAATCGGGCATCTCGGTATTTTTGCAGCAATTCAGGACTGTCAGCCTCTATCGCCTTTCTTATGCGGCTGTTGATGGTCACATATCGGGCCCGGGCGTCATAACTGGAGATGAGCTGGGATGCTGTCCGCGTGTTGTCGGATTCAAGCGCAATGTCAAGGACGTTCCTGCCTTCCCTGTCAACAGGGTCGTTGACCTTGAACAGACCCGAATCCAGATACTTCTGCAGCATGGGCATATCACCGCTTTTCGCGGCTTTTACAAGGCGGTCATTCCTCAGGGACCGCGGCGTTTCCCCGGACTCGTTTTTCGCATCAAGACTTGCCCCATTGTTGATTAAAACAGCCGCGGCATTCACCGAGTCGCGGTCCTTGAATGCAATATGGAGCAGGGTGTTCTTAAACACGTCCAGCGGATCCCCGAGCTTACTGGAAAGGTTCCCTATTTCCAGGCAAGTTCTGAGCGCCTGAAAGTTATCCGCCTTCACAGCCGGCGCCATGGATTTCATAAGCATGGATTCCGGCGTCTTGCTGTCAATCTCTGGTTCGTCAAATCGTGCGCCATTCCTGGAGAGCAACGCCGCCACATCTAATGAGCCGGAATCTGCTGCGACAGAGGCCAGGGTTTTTCCGCTGCCATCCACAGGGCTGTTGATGTTTTGCCCGTTCAAAAGCCCGGCTTCCAGGAACTTTGTGAACCTTTCAGTCTTGTTGTCCATTGCGTCAGCTGAGAGGGATGAAACAACCGGGTATATGGATGATTGTTCCTCTGGCTGCCCAAAACCGTTGTTTTCCATGAGCAGTGTCGCGATATTCACTGAGTCGTACTCTAATGCTATCCCGGCGAGGTTTTTGCCCCAACCAGGCACTTCTTTAGTGATGTTTTCATCATTCAAAAGGCTGGCTTCCAGGAATTTTCTGAACACACTGTCATCATCGCTTTCGTTGCAGGCAACTTCTGCGAGCATGCCCAGCATCCGGTTTTCCGGTGTTTCGCCATCATTGTTGAGTTCGTCCAACCCTGCACCGTTTTCCATGAGCAGAGCCGCGATTCCCGCTGCTCCATGATTCATTGCAAGGTGGCAGAAGGTGTTCTTGTCATCATCTACTGGTTTGTTGATTTCTTTCTCCAGCATATTCGTCTCTGTTAGTACCTTCTCAAAGGGTTCGGTGTTGTCTTCGCCGTCTTCGATTACATCTACAAGCCCTTGTATTACCCATTCCATGGTAGTCTTGCCTTCAAAGGCTTTTGTGTTAAAGCCTGCATTGGTCCCTTCCCATATCCAGATAACCACATCCCATGAGCTGTGATATGCTGCGGCGTCAACGAGATACTCCCATTCAAGACCTTCTATTGAATTGTCTATGTTATCCTCGGTCAGGAAGCCGTTATCCCAGAAGTCATCAAACGGTCCCACCTTGTTATTGACAGCGGCAACTCCAAGGCACTCAAACATCAGGTCTTCCGGCGTCTTGTCGTCCTTATTATCCACATCATCAGAGGCCAGACCATTATCACAGAGGAAACGCGCGGCTTTCGGAGAGCCGAACATCATTGCGAGATGGTGAGCTGTGTTCTTCTCGTCGTCCAGATTACTGGTAGTTTCAGGGGTCAGTCTGCCCGCGGCCTTCAGCATTTCCAGGTCTTCCATACTCTTTTCTTGGAGGGCGCGCGCCAGCTTTCGGCGCACAGTTTTATCAGGCAGAAGCAGCCTCACAGAGCCTTCTATCTTCGCTGCGCTTTGTGACAACACCTTTATACTCTGCGCCACCTTTTCCGGCTGCTTTGTGTTATCTGCCGATGGCTGGCTGGGCGCTGCTTTCACGCCTAATGGAAAGCTCAATTTGCCTGGTTCTCCAAGCCCGATTGCCATTTTCTTGAAGCCTCTACTCAAGGCGTCCTGGTTCGCAGAGATGCCTTTCATCCTTGTTGACTGCCGCCTAAGCACAGCAAGGATGGTTAAAAAGAAAAGGGTCGCGAAAAACGCCGGCAAATTTTCCCGGATTTTGCGGCCGGTTTCCAGTGCAAGCGATTTGGTGGCAACGGGCTTGGCGATGGCGAAAACCATGACCACTATCACCAGACCTATGACCAGCCAGGTCACCCTTGAAAGGCCCCTGCGCTTGCCCATATTCAGACGATGCCGCCGCTTCCTACAGACAAGGACGAAGCCCGGTATCGCGAAGGCTGCCAGTGCAAGAGCCACTTGGGAACGGTCCGATGACCGGACTTTGCTGCAGGTCCATTCAGGAAACCCTTTTACAGAATCCAAGACCTTCTCAGCAAACCCGGCTTGCGGCTCTGCCTCGGAAGTCTCAAGAACAGCATACTCCACTGATAGTTGCCCTTCGGTTTGTTCGGCGTCGGATACGGTATCGGCTGTCACGGCAGCAACGGTCAGGGTTTCCTCTTTCTTCTTCTGCCCGGAGTCCCTGAATTCCAGCAGGCCGGCCAGCAGCTCCCTTTCTTTATCCAGTGCTTCTTCTGCAGCAGCTCGTGCATTCGGGTCGTCCTCTTCAAATGAAGAATAAAGAACATAGTCAGATTTCTTTTGTTCAATATAATCGTAAATGACGCACTCATCCGCATCCGCAAGAAGCATTGGGAAGTCGCCCTTATGTATAAACTGCAGGAATTCTTGGCCTATGGCAAGTCTCTTGGCCTTTGGCATGTTTGCATCGGTGATGACCAGGCTTGAAACGACGTATTGCCCTACTATTTGCTTGTCTTCTGTCTGCTGCTGATATGATTTTATACGGTGCCGTATTCTATTAGCTACCGGCAAGAGCATCAGAATCACCATGGCAATAATCGCCATCAATATCAACAGTTCTACAATTGAGAATCCACTGTTCCTTCTTTTTCTCATTTTAATCCGTTCCATTTTCAGTCTCCTTTCCATTTTTGGGTTTATTGGTTTTTGCAATATCACACCAAATACAACATTGTTTTGGCGAAACCTTTCATCTCCCGTCCTTTCTTTTTTCAGCTTCTTTGGCTCCACACTGCCAGGAGGCAACGGTCAAAATATCCAAACAAAAACCCGTACCACCAGGTAGATGAAGAAGAGTACCACAAGACTACCGGCCCATGCAACAGCCGTTTTCTCACTAATAGCGGACTTGTCCTTGCCAAGCTTAAAGATGCAACACTCTTCAAAGCCTGTTGCAAACATATTCAAGAACCATGCAATCAGCACGTAGGGCACGCCCCAGACGAAAAGGGCCCACCAGCTGTTGATTTGTATCAATTCGAGATGCACCAGAACCAGCCATGCAATGGCAAAGAGGACAAATACCCGGACAATTTCGCCCTTAAGCCATATCATCCTGTTCTTTCTTCTGTACTTCTTCCCCAATGCTGGCGACCACAACAGCCCAAAGCGCCAGTTAATGCCTCCGATAAGGGGAAGAATATATGCTGCTAATAAATTGTTCATTTTCAGTCTCCTTTCCATTTTAGCAGAAAGTGTCAGATTTTGGGTTTATTGGTTTTTGCAATATCACACCAAAACAACATTGTTTTGGCGAAACCTTTCATCTCCCATCCTTTTCTTTTTTCAGCTTCTTTGGCTCCATACTACTAGGAAGGCAACGATCAAAATATACAAACTAAAACCCGTACCAGCACGTAGATTGCAAAGAGGCCCACAAGACCACCGACCCATGCGATAGCCGTTTTCTCACTAACACTGGACTTGTCCTTGCCAAGCTTAAAGATGCAACACTCTTCAAAGCCTGTTGCGAATATATTCAAGAACCATGCAATCAGCAAGTAGGGCACTCCCCAGACGAACAGGGCCCACCAGCTGTTGATTTGTATCCATCCGAGATGCATCAGAATCACCCATGCAATGGCGAACAGAACAAATACCCGGACAATGTAGCCCTTCAGCCATATTGCCCTGTTCTTTCTTCTGTACTTCTTCCTCCGGATGTAATCGAGCTTTTCCTCTCCGTACATCATTGTGTCATCATCTGGCACCGATGCTGGCAACCACAACCCAAAGCGCCAGTTAATGCCCCCGATAAGGGGAAGAATATATGCTGCTACTAAACTGTTCATTTTAGTCTCCTTTCCTCAAGAGATTTTATTTTTACAAGGATTTGCCTGTTTGTGATTAGACCTGTTACGCACTGCGACACGATATATGTGTATCCCACTCCCTTGGGAAGTGAGTCTGAATGGAAAAATTGGGCCTGTTACTTAAGGTCCATATCTTTTTCATGATGAGTCTCCTTTCAGAATTAAGGGTTTCTTGGCCATTTTCCAAGAACATGTTTTGTGTTCCGTGACTCATAATTTCCTTCTCACAATCTCTCCCGTAGGGAGGCAAGTTGTTCGTCAAAATGTTTATCGATTTGGCAGAGTATCCCATGAAGAATCAAAAGCTGGCCCACATCAATGTCATCAACAAGGCAGCGGGCGCCTATCCTCTCAATCCGCTTCTTCATTGTATCATAATCAAAAGCGAAGATGGAGGCTCCCAGGGAAACAGCCTCTATTTTGGCATACCCGTCATAAACCACCTTGATGTCCTTGTCTCCTGTGCTGATTGTATAGGTGCGCGGGGATTCCTGCACCGCGGGCTCTCCAAGCGTTTTCTTAATCTTTTCGTACTCTGTTATTTTAGTTCTGCCGATGTCCTCCAACAAGTCATCACAAACCTGGGACAGTTCAAGGTAACGGGGGTTGTTTTCAACAAACTCACATCTCTTCTTCAGGCCCCTTTTCAGAATATCCCGAACCCTGCATTCCATCTTCTTTATCACTTCCCTTATACAGAAAGGGTTTATCACCTCCACTGTGCATGCAACAGTGTCGTTCGGTTCGTTGCTGTCCGGGAACCAGTATGTAATGTCAAAGCCTGTCATTGGTTTTAGCGCTTCCCATTCTTCGGTCCCGGTTTTCCAGGCAGTGATATCCACACCTCTCATGGTTACGATATAAAAACACCTGTATCCTGAGAATAGTGATTCCAGTCCTTTTTTTGCATAGTCTGGGGCATGCATCATTGAAAATCTGAAGTCCTGAAAGTCACTCTCCCCTGTCAGACTCTTCCATTCTCTGGCTCTCTCAATCAGCTTCCTGTCCCTGAATTGGAACGGGTCTTTTTCTGGCGGGGGCTTCTTAAATACGAAAAGGTCCGGAAACCCCATTTTCAATAGTCTCTGCTGATTCTCTGTTAAGCCTTTTTGCTCCTGCTCTGTCTGTTCTGTGACAGCCGGCAAATTCGGCTCGGTCAGCCCGGTGTCATGGAGGACTGCATTCGCCTGGGGCTCTGTTATTTTGGAGCGAGTATAGCGAAGAGCAAAATAAACAGCGGTGGCGCCGAAATACAGCACCAATACAAAAATTGTTATAGTTGTTATTTTTCCTTTATTATTCATTTTCTGCTCCTTAAAATCAGAATATTTGGTTTGGTTGGTCAAACCCGTTAACATACAATATATACGTCTCTCACTTGATTAGTGAGTCTGAGGACCTCTCCCTTCATTTTCTTGTATTAATCAGGGCCGCCAATAGGATATGCCTTAATCTGTCCACGCTCAGGCTGTTCAGGTGTTCTTCAGAGAAGTCCAGCTTGAGACAGTCCCTGCCCCTGAAGCCCCTTATCCTCTTTTTCAGCTCTTTGCGGCCCAGTCCTGCAATGCTTCCTGTTGTTTCTTCAAAATCCTTTTTCTTTGTCACTGTTGCCTCCTTTCATCAAAAAATATATTTCCTACTTCCATCGGAGGACTTAGGATATAGTCCAGTCTGGACGGCAGCTTTTGTAAAGGTCTTTTATTGCTCCCGCCCACTTGTAAAAGAAACTCCCGCATTTGTAAAGGATTAAAAATATGCAGGAACATAGGAATATCAAGATGCATAAACATAAGTATCCCAAAAACCTCAGTTGCCACCTTATCCATTTCAGCAAACCGTAAAGTCTTCTTTCGCGTTTTTCTTTTTTCATTTGCTTCTCCTTTTCAAAGCATTGTTCCCAATTGTCATCTGCTATTCCAAAAACTCAGAACTGGTCCCTTAATCAGAACACAAAGGGATGGTCTTTTCTGAGTTCTTCCCGTGCTGCATCCCGCTCTTCCTCCGTCGCTTCCAGGCCAAATTTCTTGTCCATCACTACAAGCCTGTGAAAGGCCAGAAGGCCACGCAGGTCTTTCTTTGAGATTCCTGGTTCAAGTTTGGATGCGTCAATATTCAGGATTTCAAATACGCCAGCAATTCCCTTAATTGTTATCCCGAACATATGCTCTGTTCTTCTGAGCATGTTCATCAGCTCTGTGTTAACCTTCAGCAGATGTCTATTTTCACGATTAAGCCGCTCACTGCGTCTGTTGCCAGCGTGTTTAACCATTCTCTTTTTATAAGCATTTTCTGTCTTCATTTTTATTCCTCCGGTGGAAGGAAAACCTTCCTATAAACAAAAACATTGATATTGAAAAGATTTTTCCTTTCATTTTGAATTCCTCCTTTCCTATGAGAGGTTTCCAGAATTTTCAAGACATGCCCAAGACAGGAATCCTGCCTAAAAAGACAGAGGCAAGACATACGAAATTGCCTGTTTTCAGGGTGTTCGGGACAGCTCAGACTGATACTGGGAAAGGCTGCTTCCGGGCTCCGAAACCATGGTTAGCAGTCGGTTTTAATGGGCTTTTACTTTTGTTGTTTGGCTTAAGTGCTGTGCCCTCGCAGCCTGTGCCTGTGCGAATCCCTTAAGATTTATATTAAGCTATGATTGTTCATATATGGACGAATCATAGGGTTTTAACTGAATTTTCTTTCTTTATTTGGGTAGGAACATGATGAAGCAAAGTATTTTATATTTTATAATGGTTAATAAATTATAAAAAGATATAGGGTTTGGGTAGCTACCCTCAGGGAAACAAAAGACAAAAATGCCTGCAGCCCGCCACCTGCTGGGGTTACCAACTTTAGCGGCAGGGTTGCAGGCGGTTTTTGGGTACAAAAATTGACGGGGGCTGCTTGCCTTCTTTCTCAAAAACCAGCCCGACAGCACTGCCCTTTTTGAGTCCCCTGTGGAGGTGTGATGCCCCAAAAAAGGAGCCCAAATTAAGCAAGTGCGCCGGGCGGCTGCAATATTACTTCCTCCACCAGACACTATATATCACAAATGACAACGGCTTCCCTCAGGCTCTTAAGCGGGTCGCCACTGGTCGGGATGAACTCCTGGCCCACGTAGCCCTTGTAGCCGGTATCGGCAATCGCCCGCATTATGGCCGGATAGTTAATTTCCTGCATGGGCCCATTGAGCTCTCCCCGGCCGGGCACGCCTGCTGTGTGGTAGTGGCCGATGTAGTCCTTGTACTGCCGGATGCGGCTGATGACATCACCATCCATAATCTGTATATGGTAGATGTCAAACAGCAGTTTCATATTAGGTGAGCCCACCCGCTTGATAATATCAATGCAGTACTCCGTGTGGTCGCCCTGGTAGCCGGGATGCCCCTGCATCTCAATGTCCACTCGGCTGTTGAGCACCTCCAGGCAAATGGTAACCTTCTTCTTCTCCGCATAGGGCGTAACCTGTTTAAAGAACTCAACACAGTTCTTGGCGCCCTCTTTATCGGAGATGCCTTCTGCCCGGAAGCCGACAAACGCTAACACATTGGGGAAACCGTACTCAGCGCATTCATCAATTCCTTGCTTCAGCGCCTTTAAACAATCATCCCAGTTGTCGGGGTCGTTCGGCCCCTTATTGAAGGGGTAAGTGTAGTGCATGGGGTCTTCAATCCCATACTTCAAGAGTGTGTCCCAGTTCTTTCTGAGATTGTTTGGGTCCCCAATAGCAACTAACTCTATACCCTTGATTCCGAGCTCATTTGCAGCCTTACAGGTCTGCTCCAGTGTCCAACCCCTGCTCTGGAAACACCAATAGGCAACGTCCTGCTTGATGTTGTCATTGACGATTCCCTGGGGCTCCCTCAGGATTATTTGCGCCTTCTGGGCCTCCTGGGCCTTCCGGGTAAACCGGGGTATAATAATCGCCGCCAGGATTCCCAGTATGAATATCACAACCAGAGTCTCTACTAATGTAAATCCTTTCTTTTTCATAACAGTTTTCCTTTCGTTTAATAGGTTTACTGAAACATTCCGCCAGAACCATTCTGGCAAAATAAGTTAATCAGATTCCTGTTATATAGACACCTCCTTTCTGACCGTTCAGGTCATAAATTACCTTTTCTGTTAATTTTTGGTCCTTTGCAGTCTTTGCCTTCCGGGCCGAACCGTTAACCTGTAAATAATTAGCAATACGGACACAGCCCCAAGGAAATGCAGCAGCCATTTAATCCGATATCTCCATATAAGGCGGTTTGTCTCTGCAGCCGCTTCCTTTTCATGGGCCTTCATCCAGTTCACTGTGAACGGAGGGAAGTTCTTGCCATACAGTATCCAGACCCTTCCCGTGTGCCATGTGGTGAACAATACCTCGGATTTCCAGCCATCGGGCTCCAGGCGCCTGCAGAGCCTGTCAAAATCCTCCTTCGGGATTCTGAATATCTTGTATTCCCCTTTCTGCCCTACACGAAGGCTGCGCTCCTTTTCAAAGTAGGTTGATACCTTCCTGGATTGCCTGATATGGTCCAGAACCTCCTCAAAGGGGTCAGACGGACGTATTGAGAAAGGCAGAAGACCCAAGACAACAACAAGACCCAGGACAACAACAATAAGCACGGCTGTTATAATGATTTTTTTGTTCATTTTTTAGTTCCTTTAAAAAGATACTGAAAAGATTTTCATTTGAAATATCTCCTTTCTAAAAGGTTCCAGAAATTATAAGACAGGCCCGAGACATGATTTTGCCTTCAAAAGATACTGGCAAGACAGGCAAAATGTGCTGTTTTCAGGGTGTTCGGGACAGCTCAGGCTGATACTGGGAAAGGCTGCTTCCGGGCTCCAAATGGCCTTTTTACTCTTTGTTTCTTGGTTTTGGACATTCTGAGCCTGTAGCCGATCTGTGCCTGTGCGAATCCCTTAAGATATATTAACTGCAATCTGCCATACAGCAATAAGAATCAAGCAAAAAGGGGCTGCCCTGCATCGTCCTTATCGTTCTTTTGAACAAGGTTTCAGTCGCAGGGCAGCATAGAATGGGCGGACACCGCCAGGTACGTCCCGAAGGACATTCTTCTGGTCGTCCGCCATAAAATATTAAGAATAATTGCAACTGCCCTGCAGTCTCATCCTCGTTCTTTCGAACATCTGCTAAATCGCAGGGCAGTGAAATATGGCGGACAGTTCATGCCACGTCCCGGAGGACAACACAATGATCGTCCGCCAAAGGATATTTGGAAAGGGTAGGACAAGATTCTCCTCGTCCTATTAGGACATGCAGACCATCGTCCCACCCTGTTAATTTCAACTGCCCTGCATGACAGATGTCGTTCTTTCGAACATGTTGTATATCGCAGGGCAGCAAAATGGCGGACAATGGATAGCACGTCCCGAAGGACAAATTATTCTTCGTCCGCCAACATGAATATCAAGAATAATTACAACTGCCCTGCACACCTAAAGTCGTTCTTTTGAACATGACACCTGTCGCAGGGCAACGATTAATGGCGGACAGCTTTTCCCACGTCCTGAAGGACATTATCTTCATCGCCCGCCATAAGAATATTGGAAGGATGGGACATCCTTATTTTCGTCCCTAAGGACAGGTCAGTTGTCGTCCCACCCCTTTAATTTCAAATACTGCCCCGCATTCGAAACATCGTTCCAATGGAACATTTAAAATCTCGCAGGGCAGCGTTAGAAAGCAGCTAATAGCGGACAGCACTTAATATATCCGAAGGACAAGCTAACAGTCGTCCAGATGCATTGCTTTGTAATGTATCTAAATGTTCTTGTATCAGTCTTGATTTCATAAATTCCCCCTTTCTGCTTAATGCGCCAATTGCGGATGGTTTAGCCAAAAGTCATGCCCGAGACATGATTTTGCCTTCAAAAGATACTGGCAAGACAGGCAAAATGTGCTGTTTTCAGGGTGTTCGGGACAGCCAGGGCTGATACTGGGAAAGGGTTGCTTACGGGACCTAAACCGGTTGCTTAAATTTTGCTTTTTGTTGGCTTGGAGTGCTATGCCCCTGCAGCCTCAGCCTCTGTCAATCTCTTAAGATATGTTAACTGCAATTTGTTCGTAATGGAAACAAACTGCACAAGGGTTTGTCAATTTTCTTTCTTTGATGGATAAGCATGATTCTGAAGTGTACAAGTGTGCTTTATTATCATCCGTAAATTATAAGAAACTATGCCTTGGCTAGCTACCCATTGGCTAAAAATGATGGCATGGTTTTTGGGGGCAATTGAATGTGCATATTAATTTTATGCACAATATTCATGCAAAAAGTTTATAAATGTGAAAACAAAGAAACCTAACTAATATTTGAAAATATTTAAGGTTCTGCTGACAATATATTATTGCAGTCATGTTCATTAGTCACTATACATAAATTATACCTTGCAGAAATTGATTTGTACAAAAACAAGTCTGGTTCACAGGAATTGCCCATAAGCTTTGCAGCCTCGCAGGACATTGCTTTAATATATCCAAAAATAATGCGAGACAAACCAAAGCAACGAAAGACAGGGCTTATTGTAATTTTATTTATCCTTAGCGGATAAGTGCTTATCGCCATACTGAACATATTTAATTAAATCTTATTTTTTGGGAGGCGCATTATGTGTAGGAAATCGCTGTTTTAAACAGTATTCTGTTGGACAGTAGGCTGCCGTGTCGCTTTTTGTTGGAAAGGGCTGACACCGGACTCCCCGAAGGGAGTCCGCAATCATATGTTTATATTACGGTATGAGATTTGCAGAATGGCCATTAACGCCTGTATAAGGGCATTAATCCTGCCATCTTATAAGCATTCCTAATTCTCGTATCTCGTTCATAGTATGGGGTTGCCCGCAATGGGTGACCTCGCAATTATAAATCCATTAAGGAAAATCAAAAGGTTATAATTTTGTTGAGGTTGGAGATAGAACAATGAAAAGATTAGCGATTGTTTCTTTTGCATGGCGGGATTGGCAGGGATGCCGGGATTAGACCGCCAAGCAGAAGATGAGAATTAGAATTAAACCGGAAATTCAGGAGGTCTGAGAATGAACATTATTTTCTTTGCAAATCCCATAATCCTGGCTTCTTTTCATGCCGGATTAAGGGAAGAAGGCTTCATGCCTGCAGCAATTCTCATCCCAGGACCTTTCTGGCTTTTAGAAACAGGAGAGAGCTGCATTACAGCGGGTAATGCAGAATCTGATAATGGTTCACGCAATTCTCTGGATGAAAGCCAAGGAAAGCCGGTCCTGAAATGGATTTGAGAAGCGCCTGCTTCAGTTCAAATGTATATGCAATGAGAAGACTGCTGGAGGAGCAGCCTGGAGTTGGCGCGGTATTAAATCATTTGTGGCATTCGACAAGACCTGCTCCAGCACCCCCTGAAATGATGCATCCTTGATGGGTGCGGCCGAGGTTGGGATAAGCCCCGGGTCTGCCACATAGGAGAACGCAGCATGCTCATCATCAATTCCCAGTAACATCATTTTTTACCCCTATGAAAGGCGCGCATTTTACGCCAGAGATTGTGAGGTGGATTATGATTAAAAGGCCTATTTTTTTCTGGCTACGAAGAAGTTGTAGCGAGACAGATAGCGTAACAGACAGTTACGAAAAAGCTAAGAAGAAAAGATAGCGTGACAATTTAGCAAAGGCCCCTACTTGCCTTATGTATTAAGGGATTTAGGGGGTTGCCGGGCAACCAAAATTCGGTGCTGCGGCAAGTTATGCGAGCCCCTGCTGGGAAATCCAGATAACTTCTCACAGGGGTTTGTAATTATAAATAAGGTTTCATCACCCTCCTCCGAAGCCAGATTCTGTTATCATTAGAATCTGGCTTTTTTTGTTATGATTTTATTATTTGATTCATCTAGACACATGACTGCTAAGGTTGTCTTGGCAATCTTAGCCTCCTGAAGCCAGATTCTGTTATCATTAGAATCTGGCTTTTTTCCTTTGTCTGCTTTGGTTGAGGACAGGCCCGCTCAGGGAGGAGCATTAAGGGCCAGGGAGCTGGTGAGTTGAAGTTTCGGGCAAGAAGAATAGATTTACCGCCAGTTCCCTTTTGTAATTGTCAACTTAGCGGGATATATTCACAAACCCTAAGGAGTGCAACTAATAGGGATAGCCCACACAAACCCTAAAATAAGTCCCTTTAA
>JAUXAV010000048.1 GCA_030619735.1 Candidatus Aenigmatarchaeota archaeon
AGGGTTATGAGCTGGGATATCTCGGCATCCTGGTCTATCCTGGCCTCTATCTGCATGGGGCCATAGATAAGCTCCTGCTTTGAGAACTGGTAAACCACGAGCTTTCCGTAGTCAGGGAAGTCAGAGCTGGCAGCCATCCAGCCTATCATGTTCTCCTTGCCCCTGGGGGTGAAGGGAAGCATCAGGATGAACTCCTCTTTTTCCTCACCAGGGAGCTTCATAATCATGTAATAGGGAATCATCTGCTGCCTGCTTTCCCTGTAGATTTCATCCGGAATCACCCAGACATCCTCCTTGTTGTAGAATACCTGCGGGTCCTTCATATGGTAATCGGAATATATTGCCGCCTGTATCTTGAAGAGGCCTTCGGGGTATCTTATATGATCCTGCAAATCCTCAGGCATCTGGGAGAATTCCTGGAAGAGCCCGGGGAATATCTTCTGGTATACCTTTATTAAGGGGTCATCGGGGTCTATTATGTAGTAACTGACATCCCCGTTGTAGGCGTCCACCACCACCTTTACAGAGTTCCTGATGTAGTTAAGGGAGAGCCCTTTGCTGAGAATTATGGGCTCTGAGTATGGATAGGCATTGGTTGATGTGTAGGCGTCTATTATCCAGTAGAGCCTGCCCCCGGAGACAACTATGTAGGGGTCGGGGTCATAGAGCAGGAACCGGGCTATCTCGTTTGCTCTTTCATCCACGTTCCGGTTGAAAAGGATTCTGCTCTCCGGCTTTATGGAGCCGGAAACCAGGAGCTCTATTGACTTGAATTTCACAGCATACGCCAGCCTCCTGAAGAGGTCTGACAGGACCACGCCGCCATTGCCCTCATAGGTGGTGTAGATGTTCTGGTCGCCAAGGGGGTAGTCAAGCTCATTTGTGGTGCTCCTGACAACCACATAGTCAGAGGTCTCCTGTCCATAATAAATTTCAGGCCTATCCAGGGAGAGTTGGGGGGATTCCGGGGGGATGTCCTTCATGTAGAACTCGGGCAAACCGTCCTTGGAGACCCGGTCCACGGGGTTCATTACCACACCGTAACCGTGGGTGTAAACCAGATGACTGTTCACCCAGGTCCTGGCCTGGGAGGGGAGGTTGTTCACGTTCATCTCCCTTGGGGAAACCATTACCTGTTTGTAGAGTCCGTCAAGCAGGTAGCGGTCTATATCAATATCCGGGAAGGAATAGTAGGTCCTGAATAACTGGAGCTGGTTGTAGGTCTGCTGCAGGGGCCTCCAGTCCCAGAGCCTGATGTTGCTTATGGTGGCACTGTTCTTCTCAATGTCCTCTATGGTGAGGTTATAGAAAACAGGGAATGTCCTCTCCTCCATGACCTGGAGGTTGTAGGCTGTCAGGGTGTTCTGTATATTTCTCTCTATGTAGGGCTTCTCCAGGTTGAACTCATCCGGGGAGACTATAAGGCCCTGGTAAACCCCCCCTATAAGGAACCCTATCACAGAGACCAGGACGAAAACCCCTATCCCGGCCTTTATTATTTTCCATGCCCTGAGCTTTACATTAACCAGGAAGAGCAGGCCTACTATAAAGGATACCGCTGCCAGAACCAGGTAAAGGGGGAGGAAAACACTCAGGTCCGTGTAGCCTGCCCCATAGACCGCACCGGACTTGGATAAGAGAAGGCCGTACCGGTTAAGGATAAAGCCGAAGGAGAAGACAAAGAAGAGCAGGCCTATCAGGAGGCTCACATGGGATATGAGCTTCTCCTTTGCCATGGAGAACTTCATTTTATAGCTCTTTCTTTTTCCTCTGGTATGGAAGAAGCCCCATTCCTCACCTCCTTCCTCCTTTTCTGCCTTTTCCTCCTCTTCCACTTTAATCTTTGAAGAAAGGGAGAGGTATGCTATGACCGTAAGGACTATGGTGAGGGCAAGGGTTGCAAGGAGGAAGCTGAAGATAAACTGGTAGAAGGGAAGGCTGAATACAAAGAAGCCGATATCAAGGCCGAATACAGGGTCCTGGATTCCGAACGGGACCTGGTTGGTGAATTTCAGGAGGGTTTCCCAGTTCCTGGAGAATGCCAGGCCGATTACCAGGGCGAAAACCAGGGCCAGGACAACTATAAGGATTGTGACCTCCCTTCTCTTCCCTGGCTTGCCCTTTCCCAGGGACAGCCTTTTCGCGACCAGGAAGTTGCCAAGGCTGAAGGCAAGGAAGCCTAAAGCCAGCAGGAGGCCCAGGCCAATGGATGTGAACAGGATGGTCAGGAAGACATTGGAATAGCCCAGGCTCTCAAACCAGAACAGGTCCCCGTATATGGAGAGCAGAATAGACAGGGCTGCAAGGAGGATTATAATTATTGCAATGATAATCTTGGCGATTTTTCCCATACCCTTATAAGGGTGGGGGGTTTTAAATATGTTGATTGGCTGCAAGGGCAAGGCTCCGGTCGCATTTTCCCTGGGTATGGAACCTGCACTTCCTGCACTTGTTTGCCTGGGCAGTGGGCTCTGCTTCCCTTTCCTCGCTTATTATTCCCCTGACCCTGTCTATTGCCTCCTTCATGGCCTGCTCGTGCTCAGGGGTCATCCTCTCTGTCCAGGCCCTGTTCCTGGTGTCCCTGTTCCTCATGGTACCCACAACTGGGATGTCAGGGCCGTGGCATTCCCTGAAGGCAAGGCAGTAGCCCCATATCTGCCTGATATTGCCGGGCCAGGCCGTATCGCCCGGCTTGTCGTCTATAATCTCCACATAGGTGGGGTTGATTACCACTTCATCTATGGAACCATGCAGGCCGGTTTCAGGGGCTATAACCCTGAGTTCCCTCAGGACAAAAGAAACCTTTTCCTTCCTGGCCCTCTCCAGGAATTCCTCTACCGAGCCCTCTTCTGTGGCCTTCTCCTTGTGCTCCTCAAAGAGCTTCTCGTGCTTTTTGGTTCCGGTCACCATCTCCTTGGTGTCCCAGACCTTTACCCCCTTTATGTTCTCCAGGAATATCTGGTATTCGCAGTAGGCCTGCCTGGAGAGCCAGCTTATGGGGAAGATGTTCTTCCCGTCCTTCACCATCACGCCCTGTATGCTCTGATGCCAAACAGCCTCTTCCATACGTAAGGTTTCCTTTTGTAAATTTATAAGGCTGAGGGTAGCAGAGTTCCGTTAGAGCCGAAAAATCGCCTCTTTTTGCTGGTTTTGCAGAGTTCCGCTAGAGTTCCGCTAAGCTGTTCTGACCGGATTCCAGGGCTTTCGCCTGTAAGAAATTAATATAAGCCTGACCAAGAATAAAGCATGCCTCCAAAGAAAAAGATGGGAAAAGCGGAGAAATTCAAGGAGATACTGCATATCCATAAGGGCATCCATTCCGGGAGGCCGAAGCTAACAGTGGGGCAGAAGGCATCTGACTGGACAACCAAATGGGTGGGGAGCTGGACATTCATAACCTTTTTGTTCATATTCATGGCTATCTGGATGGCACTGAATATCTACCTTATTGTTATAGCCCGATGGGACCCCTACCCCTTTATCCTGCTGAATTTCGTCCTTTCCACTCTGGCTGCAGTACAGGCCCCTATAATCCTGATGAGCCAGAACAGGGCAGCAGACAGGGACAGGGCAAAAGTGGAAAGGGATTTCACTATAAACAGGAGGGAAGAAAAGGAAATACAGGAGATATATAAGGACCTGAACGAGATAAAGAGAATGATAATAGAAATGAAAGAAGGCAAAGGCTTCTAGGTGCCCCTCAGCTTTCTCAGCAGATTCTCCGAATACATGCCTTCCTTTGCCTGCTCCTTATGCGTTCCGCAGAGAAGGATTGTGTTGTCTTTGTTTTTTGTGCCTCCCTTGTCCAGGGGGACTATGTAATGCACCCGGAGGCCTTCCCTGCTGCCGCATATCTGGCAGGAGCCCTCCGGTTTTGCGGTTAATTTCTCCTCCACGGGCTTCTTCCCGGGCCCTGGCTTTTCGGGTTTTTCTTCCGGGGGCTTCTCCTTGACTTCCCTCCTTTCTTCCGGCGGCCTGGCTTTCGGGGGTTTTTCCGGCCCGGGCTTTCTCTTCAGTGCCTTTTTGGCTTTTTCAATCAGGGACCTTAATTTGGCCAGGGGGATTTTGGGCATTGATATCCCTGGCTTCCTCTCTGACGGCGTCTTCCCGGGCTTTTTCCTGGGAACTCCTTTCTTCTCCTTTGATTCAGGCTGCCTGTATTGAGGTTTGGGCTTCCCTGGTTTTTTAATCCTTATTTTCGGTCTCGGGATTCTTATGCCCCTGAGCCTTTTTGCCAGGCCTGAGAATCTGGATTTCTTTTGCCGGGTCCCTGTCCTTTCCATCAGATTCTCCATTATGCTCTTTAGTGCAGGGTTCTTTACCTCTCCTGGTCCTTTCGGCTCCTGCCCCGGACCTCCAGAGAAGGGTTCCATCTTCCTCCCTTCCAGCCCTTTGGGTGTTTCCGGGCCCCTGCTGAAGGATTTTATCCTGGAGGCCCTTCCTGTAAGGGCCCTGATGAACCCTGCAATCGGTTCCCTTAGGCTTATTAACATGGCTCCGGCAACAAGGATAATTAGGGCATATATAACATAGACAAAGAGTATGCCCTCCCTGGAAAGCTCAAAAAAGAGGAGGAGGCCCAGGACTGCCAGTGCCACTATACCCCCCAGGAATGACATCACATTTCCCATGTATTATAATTTGTGCTGGTTACTAAAATAGGTTTATACCCAGCCCCTTTTCCTGAAGAATATCAGCATTCCGATTGCGATAACAAGCATTCCGAGGAGGGCGAGGTAGTAGCCATAGTCCCAGAGAAGCTCGGGCATTATCCTGAAGTTCATGCCGTAAAGCCCTGTTACAAAGGTGAGGGGGAGGAATATGGTGGCGATTATGGTCAGGGTCTTCATGACCTCGTTCATCCTGTTTGAGGCCTCGGTCATCCGGTTGGAGACCACGGAAAGATATGCCTCGAAGGTGGAGGATATGAGGTCACGGTATGTCTCGAGCTCTGTATAGAACCTCAGGATGTGGTCGTATACGTCCCGGAAGTATACGCTGCCCCTCGCAGAGATGAAGGGGGTCTCCCTTCTGGAAAGCCTGTTAATCACAATCCTCTGGGGGCCAATGCTCTGCTTTAGCTCCAGTATGTCCCTCTTGAGCTTCATCATCTTTCTCAGGATTGCCTGGGTTTTCCCCACCTTCCCCTTCAGTATGCTCTCTTCGAGCTCGTCTATTTTTTCATCGAAATAGCGGATAAGGGGGAAATACTTGTCTGTGAAGTAGTCCATTATCCTGTGCAGGACTATGTCAGGCCCCAGGGACATTATATGGGGCTTCTTTTCCATGCTGTCCATCACCTCCTCTATGCCATGGGAGGAATTGGAATGGACTGATACTATAAAGTTTCTTCCCAGGAATATGTCTATCTCCTTTGGCTCTATCCTTCCTATCCTGCGGTTATGGGCTATCCGGTGGAAGACCACCAGGATGTATTTGTTGAACTCGTCTATCTTGGGAAGCTCCTGGGGCTTCCTGGCGTCCTCTATGGAAAGGGGGTGGAAGTCAAAGACATTGGCAAGGAGGTCAAATTCCTCCTTCCCCGGGTTCTTCATGTCAAGCCAGAGTATGTTCCTCCTGTCCCTGAGGAAGGCCTTGAACCTGCCCGCAGGCATGTTCTTTGTCAGCTTCTTTCCCCTTTCAAGGGCAAGGCTTGTCATCATATAGTCCACCCAATGCTGGAATTTGATATTATTTAGCCGTGTTATTTATATTTGTGTGGGTGTTTGGTGGGAAACTCCAGATAAATAATGGATAAATTAGTGTATGGGTCGCAGTATGCGGGTATAACAGTGTTATACTTTCCCGCCGCCGCCCAAACCCATATTCTATTATATATTTAATCAATCCTTTTTAGATATAGATTTCATAACATCTATATACCCGTATATATTTGCGGTCTCCTTCCTGGCAAGCCCAAGCATCCTCTGCAAATCCGCCATGGAGACCCCTGACATCTTCAGGTGCGCAGCATAGCTGTGCCTCAGGGTGTGAGGATGCACTTCCTCGTATTTCCGGACATCAGCTAATTCAGCATACTTCTTCACCAGCCTCCTGATGTGCCTGTCACTGATGGTCTTGTCCCCGGACCTTCCCCAGAAAACATTCCCCCTCCTGTTGCCTGCAAACTCCTCAATCTCCCTCCCGAAGTCCCCGGGTATGGGCATCCATCTTCCCTTCCCCTTGTTCACTATCCTTGCCCTGCCCCTGCCCAGGTCAATGTCCCTGCACAGTATGGTCCTGACCTCCCTGTTGGTGAGCCCCAGGTAGTATATGCACTTCAGAATCATGCTGTCCCTTTTACTGACCCTGGCGGCCCTGAACATCCTGGCAACATCCTCCTGCTCCAGAATCCTTGGGATTTTCCTTCTAATTTTCATATAATATAATTGCCAATCCTCACTTATAAATCTCCGCAAAAACGGACATCAAATTTTTTAAACCCAAACCCAATTATAGGGTACGAAACTCCAGATAATCCTTTTTAGCCTACTCCTAGCAGTTCTAATTGCCAACCAGTGCCAGGAATACAGGTCGGGTCAGGCGCATCATTTTGTGGAAGTGGACCCTGACCGCAATTTCATAAAAGCAGTTTAGAACTGTTCAAACAGTCTTCCTATCTCCTCATCTGTAATCTTTTCATCTGGTCCTATCATTTCTCCCCTCTGCCTTTTCATGTGTTCAAAAAACTCACTGAAATTTTCCGGAGCTGATTTGATTACCAATCCTGCAAAATATCTCATCAGAGAGACATCTACGCCGTCAATAAGACCTTTTATAAGCCCTGTTTCTTCATCCTCTCTTATTTTCATATCCGTATTAAATTTATCCAAAACCCTTTGCAGACTGTCATAATCTATCTCTTGTTCAATTATAAGCTTATTGGTTATATGGCAGTAGGGCAGCCCCATGGCTCTGAAAAGCTGGGCAGCTCTGGGAGGAATTCTGTGCTTAAAGCCCTCCCTGAACTCTGGTCCGCTATAATATTCAGGTAATATTATATGCGGTTTTTTAAACAGAACAACGCCCTTCTTTACAACTGTCCTGTCCCTAAGCTGATGCTCGGCAGCAAACACATAGGGTAATTCCATGTCCCCAAATGTATAAAGTATCCTCTGATATTCCCTGATTATCTCTGTCTTTCTCCAGTATTCATCAAATTTTTCTTCACCGAATTCAGGCATTTGCTAACCTCCTCAGGCTATACTCCGAATCTTTTCTGCCCTATATACCTCTTATCAATATAAATCCTGACTCCCAGGGACATGTAAAAATTATCCCTTGCTGAATCAGGATACCTTCCATGTTCCTCCAAGAAGCTTGAATATGCCCGGCAAAGACCATCCAATTCCCTTGCAGCCACCCTCAGCCTGGGGAGGTCTCTAAGGCTTTCAATATCAAGATGTTCAGGCGGGTCTTCTGAGAGCTTAATAACACTGAGCGTCCTCCCTATATCAACCTCGTCCAGGCCCATCCCGGATGCCTCAAGCAGGCCGCTCTCCCTTATCCTCTTCTCATTCCTGCGCTTTCTTATCTTAACTGCTTTGTATGTGCCATATGCCCCTAAGGCAGGCGGGCCGATTTCCTTAATAAGTTGCAGCATCTGAGATATGTCCATAAAACAATAATAGCACATGAAAATAAAAGCTTGCGCAAGGGATTTAAGCCTCTCCGCCAAATATTATAGCATGGTATACCAGGCGCTGGAAAATCCCGCAGAGCCGGAACCGATAACAAGGGGC
>JAUXAV010000285.1 GCA_030619735.1 Candidatus Aenigmatarchaeota archaeon
TTATGAGAGAGCCAAGCGAATAATTGATAAGCTGGAAGCGCAAGGAACACCAGTCGATGGCAAGCGGGAGTGGGAAATCTGGCGTCAGGAGCAAGCCAAGGTGCTCAAGAAACAAAAAGGGCCTAGAAGCCCTGACGTTGACATTCCTTCTTTTCTTAAAGAGCGGGGCAAGAGACCAGCCTAGCACATTCAGACCGCATTTGGGGTGGCTAGCAAATTCTTCCCTAAAAGTCCCCCCTCTTGACCTGCGAAGCCCCTTAGAAGTTCGCTGTTTTGTCCGGGTATTAGATAGCCTTGCCTTATGCGGGAACAGCAATTCCAGCTTTGTCTAGGACTGCTTCCTCAGCGAAAATGGGTGCCTGTGCTCTAACGCCAAGAGCCAGAGCTATAGCAGGTGGACAGTCAACCTCTCGAGGCTTATCATGCTGGGACAAGAGCAGTCTCGCGTTAAAGCGATTGTTGTCAAACCCGTTGATTATAACTGATTCGACTTTAGACTTGGTTGTGTCAATGCCAATCAGCGAAAAGGCATAATCTTCTAGTTCAGAACCCTCTACGCCTTGCAATTGCTTGGCTACAAGACTGGCCTGGGGTGAACCTACGTAAATGGGAAGATAGCGCTCTGCTCCCCTCTCTTTTAGAATTATTGCCCCCTCATCGGTCGTTGAGTTCCGTCTCACAGAATCAATTGTCATTTCTATTTGAGCCATCTCAAGCCTCCTAAATCGGTTTGGCACCGTACAAGTTGTCTCTTTTATTCTAGACCTTTCTGACAATTAATAAAAGCCTGTGGGTCCGATGGGGTCGCTGGTTTGCCGACATTTTTGGCGACAAAAAGGCGACGAACTAAAAAGGACAGGATATCACCAAAAGGCATTTAGCTTCAAAACGGGGCTTTGGCAACTGACACAAAAGTCCCAGTTTGTATCTAACGGCCCCTATCGGCATACCTAGCCTAGAATTTTCAGTCCGCTGCTCTACCGACTGAGCTACCTCGGCATTGAAGCTAACTATTAAAAAGTTGGCGACGAATTGGCGACGGAATTTTTATTTACCCCTGCCGGCAGCACTTCGTCTAACAGCGCCATAGCATCCTCTTGCATACCCTCTATTATATGGGAATAGACATCCATAGTAAAGGCTACCGAGCTGTGCCCCAGGGCTTCAGAGATAACTTTAGGTTTTGCCCCACGTAGTAACATCAAACTAGCAAAGGTGTGTCTCAGGTCGTGGAATCTTACACCATTAATGCCCGCCTGTTTTGCGACCCTGGTGAAGTTATGGGTTAGCACACAGGGGTCTAACGGCTTCCCTTCAATACTGGGGAA
>JAUXAV010000195.1 GCA_030619735.1 Candidatus Aenigmatarchaeota archaeon
TTTTTAAGGAAGGTTGCGACATGGTCTGTGCCGTTAATACTATAACAAAAGAAACACATATCGATTGGAGATGTCCTGGTGTGCTATCTTGTGCAAAAGATGGGGAACAATTCTCAGCAGTCTATGAAGAATATCCAGAGCACTGCTGTGAGGGGCTGACTGAATGGCAGAGCGGATTTGATACAAGCATTTCAATTGCAGATGAATGTTATGAAACTGGAATACCGTCTGGACTTCCTGTTGGAATTTGTATAACATGCGGAGATGGGGTCTGTGGAAATTATCCGAACTACCTTGAAAATCCATGCAACTGCCCGGAAGATTGTGCTGGAAAAAATAAGTCCAGTTTCCCCAGTATTGAAGAATTCTGCCAGAGCAATGACTGGAATTATTCCTTTTCCGGGGCATGCGAAGATACTATTAAAGATTTCCCGATATGCGAATTGTGCTAAACAATTTATATCCATTCCTTAATTCTTTAGTATGAAAATCCTGGTGATTGCGGATATACATGGGCATTCGGACAGGCTGGAGAAGGTTCTGGCTGGAATTGATTTGAAGGGTATAGACCTGGTTATATGCCCCGGGGATTTCACGGATATGTTCTCCTCCCAGAAGGAGTTTTCTCAGCTGGATATTGCAGAGGTTGTTTTGCAGAAGCTCCTGGCACTGGGAAAGCCGCTTCTTTGTGTTCCGGGAAACCAGGACCCCTATGAGATTCTGGGGCTGTTTGATGAATATGGTGTGAACCTTCATAACAGGGATGTGAAGTTCAAGGGAATGGATATTATGGGATGGGGAGGGGCGCCCACACCCTTCAATACCATATTTGAGCCGTCGGATGAGGAGACCAGAAAGGTATTGGACAGGATGGGCTCAAAGGTCAAGCCTGATAGTTTTCTCCTGGTTGTTCATGACCCTCCTAAGAATACGAAGGTGGATCTGGTTGAGGCTGGGAAGCATGTGGGCTCCCCTGTTATCAGGAAGTTCATAGAAAGGAAGAAGCCCCTCCTTGCAATATCTGCGCATATACATGAGGCAGGGGGCCTGGACAGTATTGGAAGCACGCAGGTGTTTTACCCGGGCCCTGTGTTTGAGGGCTGGTACGGGGTTGTGACCCTGGAAGGAAAAACTGTGAAATGTGAGAGGAAGAGGGTGAATGTGAGGGTATAACACTGTTATATCAACAGACTGCGACCCATGCCATATTTATTAATTTTATCGGCGCATATTGAAAAATAATTTAAGCCAGCAGATACAAATTCTAAAGCATGAAAGGGGTATTGTTGATTATTGCCGTTTTGTTTATTGTTTTAATCAGCGGATGCACAATACCCGGTTCAGAAGAAATGAGGGCAATGAGTTTGGCTGCCCAGACAACAGAAGGGCAGATTATGACAAAAATATACGATGCGTCCAACAGGTTCCAATACTGCACCACGCAGGGCATTATAGATGCTGTGGCCCTATTGTCACAGGCCCAACAACTAACACAAGAGCAATTGCAGCAGGTGTATGCACAGATTGAAGTAATGAAAAAATGCATTCCAAGGATAAATATTCAGGCAAAAAACGTGGCAGATGGTATCTATAATGTTGAGTATACCTTTGTTCTTCCAGCGACATGCACCAATCCTCAGATGAGGGAATCATTCGAAATGCAAGATCAGCCTAGTCTTGTTATTGAGGCCAATCTGAATGACAATTCCACCAAGGTTATAAAGGGTAAAATGACAGTGGACCCTGCCCAGATTCAGACAATGTTCGCTCAGATGGAGTCATTTGGGGATTGCAGTTTGATGTTCATGACATTTGCGGTATTTACTTCTCAAACTTCACAGATTGTGACAAGAGAGCAGCCGGAGATTCAGACTTGCTCAGCCGCCTTTATTCTTATTCGGAGCGGCATTTACCATAGTGACACGGAAACCCTGGACCTGGTTGTACGAAACAATGGCGGTATAGATTTGAGTGGATTTACCGTGCTTATAGCCCCTAGCAATGGTTCTGTTTCCACTCATTCAAAGGATGTGACTATAGCTGCCGGGGCTGAAGAAACGCTATCCATAACAGGAATATCAAGTGATATCGAGAGAGTGGATATAACATCAGAAGACTGCCAAGAAGCAAGGGACATGTTATTGAAATATAATATAGAAGGCCTG
>JAUXAV010000149.1 GCA_030619735.1 Candidatus Aenigmatarchaeota archaeon
AGAAATGAAAGAAAGGAAATAAGAGAAGCCAAAGAGGACTTGAAGGATGGCTATATAAATATGGACCTTTGGAAGCGAATGTTAGAACGGGAAAAAGTAAATTTGCAAGGTCAGATTTATAAGCTCCAGCAGCGACTAAATGAATTATCTGCAGAGCGGGATAGATTAGAAAATTTGAAGTATCCTGAAATACCTTGATAGGGATGTGTAGCTCAGTGGTAGAGCATCAGTCTCCAAAACTGAGGGTCGGGGGTTCGAATCCTCCCACTCCCGCCAAGCGCAGATTACTGCCTAAGTAGTAAACCATTAACCACCCCCAAAAAACGCCTAGATATTGATTCTGGTGCGAGCTGAAGCTAAAATTGAGAGCCCCCAGCCCAGTATTGAGCTCGGGGGCTCTTTTTGGGTCTTCAGCTCCCCTTTATAAAAATAATGCCAGGGGGCTTGACAAAGCGACTAGGCGTGGTATAATGAGGGTATGGATAGTACAGAGATAAGGGAGCTCAGAAAAAAACTCGGATTAACCCAGAAGGAACTGGCCGCCAGGTTAAGGGTTGATTCGATAACTGTGAGCCGGTGGGAACGCAACGAACAGAGGCCAAGTAGCCTAGCCCAAAAACAGCTGGCAAGGCTGGTCAACAAGATTACAAAACAAGAAGCCACCGAGGAGGCAACCTCAGTGACTTAATCGAAGGGGGTGGTGAGGCGCAAGCACACCTCTACTCACCTTTTTTATTGTAGCACGCCTCAAGCCCCCTGTCAATAAACTAGAAGGGAGGTGTTGCCAATAAAAAATAAGCGGGGTGGTGGAAGAGGAACAAAAAATTAAAAGGAGAAAAATTGTGAAAAAGAGACTGTTAAAAGTCGTGGGTTTACTGCTGGTCGTGATGCTACTGCTTACTGGCTTAACGTCCTGTGCCGAGGGAGAGCTAGAGCTTACCCCCGAAATGGAAGAGTTCATTGAAGAGCAACTTGCCGGTCTAAAGGGAGAACAAGGCGAGCCTGGTCCGCAAGGTTTACAGGGTGAACAAGGAGAACCTGGACTAGGAGGAGCCAAAGGCTCTACTGGTGCAACGGGAGCCACTGGTTCTACAGGCGCACAAGGTACACAAGGTGAACAGGGTGAACAAGGGGAGAGAGGACCGTCTGGGGGTGGTTCGAAAGGAGCGACAGGAGCCACAGGCGCTACTGGTCCTCAAGGTCTGCAAGGCATACAAGGTCTACAAGGAGAACAGGGCGAATCTGGACAAGTTGACCCCGAGGTTTTACAAGCTCTGCAAGACCAGATTAACGCTTTGGAAGCTCAGATAGATGCCTTAGAGAAAAGGGTTGCTGCCCTAGAGCCTGTCCCATTTGTCCCTCCAACAATTGATGGAGAGCTTAGCGATGGGGAATGGGGTGAACCACTAGGTACGGCAGTAAGCCCTAGCGGAATATCCACGGTCACAATGTATGCACACGCAACCATGGATGCGCTTTACTTGGCCTTCGACACGAACGATGCGACTGATAATCGAGGGGAACAGGGACTTGATGTGCTTGATACTAACATCGGTCTAGTAGGTGATGATGTAAAATTACCATGGCGTTATGTCCTAGTCACAAAAGTTGACCCTGATTACAGCTGGGGAGATTCGTGGGATGCAATCGATGGGTACCATGGTTCTTGGGCAGATACTTGGGACGACCCACCCTACTACCATCATATTCCTGCTGGAATTGAGATGGTAACCAGTTTCGCAACTGGCTACCGTGTGACCGAGTTCAAGGTGCCGATATCAATCATGTTCGACGGAAAGCATGGATGGGAAGGACCCAATGGTGGAGAGACTCTCCTTCTTGCTGGGACTTTCTCCGACTTCGACAACGCGGATATGACGTTTGTGCCTCAAGATATTGACCACGGCAAGGCAGAAACCTACATTAGAATTACCATTCAGTAAAACTACAGGGAAGGATTTATTCCTTCCCCACTGGGGTCAAGTTAATTGACCTCAGATGAGAGGGAATAAATATAAACCATGCCTAAAAAGAAAGCACCCGATTGTCAAAACTGCCACTCCTTCATCCGGGTTGATGGGCGCCCTGCCTGCACCCATACTCCACAGAAAGAGGGTAAGCCCCCATACAAGTTCCTGAAATCACTAACACCCTGCGAGGACTTATGGAGGGTAAGCTAATGGAAGAGCTAAGATTCTCAACCCGGGTACTCGGTCCTGCCGCTGCCTTCAGGCTGGAGCAACACCGAGTTACCCAGACTCTACGCTCTAAGGGCGACATCATCACCAATGCGGTGCTCCTCGGGCGGGTTAGTGCCGGCGACCGGCTAGAAGTGTTCCTGGACGGGATATTAGTAGGCAAGGTGAAGCTCGTCTCCTGGGACGCAATCACCTGGGAAGCCCTCAGCATTGATGATGCCCACCGGGGGGGATTCGACACCCTGCCTGACCTGAAGCAAGCACTCGAGAGAGCTGGGTACCGCTTTAAGCCGCTAAACGAATACGAGTTCTATCGCATTCAATTCACCTGGTTAGAAGAAGTCCATGCCTGAGAGAAAAACCTTGATATGTAAGCCAGTATCCTTTGAGGGCTACATAACCCCGGGCAGCCTGGTGAATACCTATAAAAGGAGGTAAACCGTGAAATTCTGGAAGTGGTACCTCAAGGGAATATTAAGGTTGCTCCGAGCCCTTTTTTCACTCCGGGCGCTGCAGGCGCCCATTTCACCGTGGGGAGACCATAATTCTAACTGTATGTGCAAGGATTGCCCGAATAGGCAGCAGTGCGAGTCCCAGGGGGCCGAGCAGGATATCCTCGTCTGCTTTGAGGCTAACAGAGCAGTGCTGGAAAATAGGAGGCAGGTGCCTTGAGTACTGGGCGGGTAGGAAAGGAGT
>JAUXAV010000141.1 GCA_030619735.1 Candidatus Aenigmatarchaeota archaeon
GGCTTGCTTTACTTTCTTGGCTGGTGCTGGTGCTTCGGCTGGTGCGGTTTTAGCTTCCGCTTTCGTTTCGGCTTTCGCTTTCGTTTCGGCTTTCGCTTTCTCCGATAGCATAGGCATAATTACAGCCCTGTGTCCGTCAAGGCTCAAGAGGCAAGGGGTAGTAGGGCTTTTGAGTGCTAGAGTTACCATACCACTCATAGCCTTGAGTGCGGTCAATAAGTAGGTAGAGTTCACTCTGATATAACCCTTACCCACTATATCGGCACTCATACGGGTAGTGCCTTGTTCGTCAGGATTAGCAAAGGATATAACCCCGTCAGCAAAGTTAAGGTCAATACTAGCGTCTTTATCACCTACAAGGGCTTGTAGGGCTTTGACGCTACCTAGTGCCTCTACGCTGTCAAAGTGAACCTGGCAGTTCTGCTCGGTAGGTATCAGCCTCTTATAATCGGGGTATGTGCCACCAAGAGCCACAAACTTATAACGGATAATGTCCGTTTCCACCAGTAGCGTCTTGATGTCCTCACCCTCAAAGCTGACCCTTGCCCTCTTTGCCTTGCGTAAAGCACTAGCCACACCCTTTAACTCATCAATACCTATGAGTGCCTGTCCGCTTCCCTCATAGTCAAGGGTAGTTTCTGACAGGATAACTCCGTCAGATGCCACTAGAGCAAGTTTGCCCTCATCAGCGTTGAAAAAGACAGCACTCATAATAGGTTTCTCGCTGTCCCTACTCGCAAAGGGAATTGTCTTGCTTATAGCGTCAGCTAACTCGGTAACACCCACATTAGGCACTATTGCGTAGTTAGGGCTGACCCTGACCTCACACAGCGTCATAGGTGTTTTTTCGGGGTCTAGCCAATGGCTATCGGGAATACTGCTGACTAATTGCCCACAGATAACCTTTATCCCTTTAGTTCGCTTACCGCTGACACTAGAGGGTGCTACCTTGACAGTATTGCTACCGCCAAGTGCTTTTAGGTAAGTCAGTAAGCCTCTCCGCCCTACAGTAACACCCGACAAAGTTACCCTTGCCGACAATGCTCTTGATAGGGCTTTGATTAGCACAGCCAAGTGTGTAACAAAGCCTTCGCCTGACCTTTTGCCCACGATATTCAGTTGTTCCAGTTTAATCACCCCTTTTGGCTATCCGATAGTGGGCAAACTATCGGCTTCACCTAGTAGTTAGCTACTCGCTAGTCGCTTACGCTGACCTAGCGAGTGCTACCATTATTACTACTGTAAAAAGGGGTCAAAGTGTGACATTTATTTTAGGGCTTCAAATAGGCTCAATTGAGTTCGCTTTCTGTATCTCTCCAGATACTTGCGGTCTTTGGCAGGTAGGGCTTTACCCTCTAGCTTCTTCGTGGCTATCTCAACAAGCCTCATAGGGCAACCCAGAAGCCAAGTTTTAGCGTCTTGCCAAGCGTCAAGGTCAATTGCGGTGTCGTCAGCTATCGTGTCCAGAAGCCTAATCTCGTTACCCTCATAATCGGCAATAGGCTCGTCAAGGCTCAATATAGTAGGCTGACGCTTCTGCCTCCTCCAATAGAGTGCCACCATTATTGAAGCTATCTTGTAGGCTCGGAGTTCGGGCAAGGGCTGTTTATCCCTCTGCCTTGCTCTGTGTAGCTCTAGCATTATATCGTGCCTGATGTCTAGCCTGTCCTGATGAGGAACTTTGCCCTCATACTTTCGGGCAACCCCTAGCCACTCTAACCACTCGCCCTGTAGTCCATCATAGCCCTGCTCTAACTCGGTTTTAGTATGGTAGGGCTTGGGCTTGGCTCTAGGGGTGGGTAGTATCCGTATCCGTCTAGTTTGGGCTTGGCTGTCCTGTCCACAGCTAGGGCATATCCCGATATTGGCTTCCGGTCGCCACGCTTGACCACAAAGCTGACACACTTTGAAGCTAACCCACTTTGAGCCTGTTCTACGCTTGGGCTTGATAACTACTCGGTGAACGATAACCCTTTTAGCTACCTTTGCCATTGATAACCCCCTCATATTATTAGGCTCGGCTTCGTTTTCTATTCAGTTTTTAAGGTGCTAGGCTATATTCAACAGTATCATCATACCTATCAATACAGCTACAAAACATAGCTTATCATAACAGTTTTCTAACTGTCAAGTTTTTTAATAAAATTGATATAAATATAAAATTATAAATTGATAAATTGATAAAAAGACACAAGGCAAAGCTAGACCCCCCCGCTTTCAGGCAGGGGGGTCTTAAATGAGGCTCTGTAGTCCAAATCTAGGCGTTTGTCGGGGTGGGTCAATCCTTTACTACCCAGTGTTTTAGGAAGGGGTGAACTCCGAGCACTAACCTATCAAGGGCGAAGGGGTCAGCTGACATTATCTCTGGATGGCTATAGATGCCGAGCATTGGAGCTCCCCCATAGACAATGCCCTTCTGGGTTTTTGACCAGCCCATATAATCAGCAACCAGGGAAAGAGGCAATCGGTTTTCAGCCAGGTTCCATTCCAGAAGAGTCCTCAATGTCCTTCTTACCGCATGCCATCCGTAACCTTTCCTTTGTTCCAAGCCTGCCTTGTTTAAGACCCGGTAAAAAACATAGGAAAGGCTATTGCCGTTGGTGAGATGGGGGTGATGGTTCTGGAGGATGGAGTTAATCTCATCGGGAATAACATGCTCTACTCGGAGGACTCGGCCACCCTTCTGCTTAGCTATCTTTATCTTGATGGTTTGCTCATTGTAATCTCTTTTCCTTATCCTGACCATTTCCTCTCGCCTCAGACCCCAGGTAGTAGATACTGCTACATAAAAGAGCTCACCTTTGGAGTACTCATCTCGGGCTCTAATTAGAGTTTCAATCTCCTCGGGCATAAACGCCGGAGCAAATGGTTCTTCTTCTGCCACCGGTCTATCGTCGGAAGTGAAGGGCCAGGGGCAGCTATTTGATTCGGCGAGCTTCTTTAATTGGATAAACTCCTTCGTTAGAGTCCTCTCACTGATACCCTGTTCCCGCCTGTGGAGAAAGAAGCGCCTGAAGATGCGA
>JAUXAV010000107.1 GCA_030619735.1 Candidatus Aenigmatarchaeota archaeon
GTCGCAACGGGGGGGAGCGTTTCCCCCCCGTGTCCCCCCCCTTTCGCCGCCCCCCATGACTCGGCTGGGCGGAGTACCGCCCTATTTAACCGGAAGGGGCGGCTCCGCCGGTGGAGCGAAGACTTGTCTGAGCAAAACAGCAAACGGTGCGATGCACCGATGGCGGCGTACCGCCCGCCGTTGCTCCGCGGCGTGGCGGAACGCACCCGAGCCTTCCCAGCGGAACCCTCTCCGTTCTGCCGCCCTTGACCATCCGCCCCAGATCGGTACTATCTGAGTAGTGCCTTAGTTGCTCCCCCAGCACCTCTGATCGAGGAAAGCCGCATGGCGGAAGCCGTCAACCCCGAACGCATCATCGAGGCCGTCGCGGTCGGCAATCTGAAGACCATCGCCGAAGCGCCGGCCTTCTACTCGTCCCTGGCCATGGCCAACGCCGTCAACGCCCAGCAGAGCCTGACCAACCTGGGCCTGACGATCGTCGCCAAGGCCGTCGATCAGGTGTCCGAGAAGCAGATCGAAGAGGGCGGCGTCATGGCCGCGGCCCTCCAGCAGATGACGAAGGCCGCCCAGACCACGCCGCCGGTGACGGCGTAGAAACGGCCGTTTTTCATCGATCGGAGTAGCAACACGCGGAATCGCGGCCGCCGGCAGCCCGGCGGCTGCCGCCGCCAGGATCCAGGAGAGCTTATGGCTCCCGCCCCCAACCTCCGTCTCACCTGCCGACGCTGTGGCAGCCTCTTCATCGGCCAGCCCGCCGATCCTACGGCTCCGCGGCTCTGCCCCACCTGCTCTCCTCAGAAGCCCGAACCCAAGGCCTCCGTCCCCGAGCCTCCCAAGAAACCCCACCGTCGCAAGAGGTGAATCCATGGCACTCGTCGTCCTCCCGGAAGGCCAGCAACGCAGCGGCAAGCAAGGCGGCATCGTCTGGTCGCACAACCGCTCGGGCGCCTACGTCCGAGCCCGCTCCATCCCGGTCAACCCGAACACCGACCGACAAGCCGCCGTCCGGAACGCCGTCCGTTCGATCGCCATCGCCTGGGAGACCGTCCTCACGCAGGTCCAGCGTGACGCCTGGGACGTCTACGCCGACAACGTGTCCTGGTTGAACCCCCTCGGCCAGACGATCAAGCTCACCGGCATCAACCACTTCATCCGCAGCAACTCGCCGCGGGTGATCAGCGGCATCGCTCGCGTCGACGCCGCCCCGGTCATCTTCGACATCGCGGCCGCCGACCTGCTCTTGTCTGCGACCGCCAGTGAAGCGACGCAAGACTTCACCATCGACGGCGATCCCGCCGGCCTCTGGATCGGCGAAGCCAACGCCTGGCAGTTCTACTACATGGGCCTGCCCCAGAACGCCTCCAGGACCTTCTTCGGCGGCCCCTACCGCTTTCTCACTGCCGTACCTGGGGCTGGCCCGCCGCCCTTCCCGATCGTCATCGCCGCCCAGTTCCCGTTCGCCGACGGCCAACGCCTCTGGCTCCGCAGCCGCATCGCCCGCGGAGACGGGAGGCTGAGCGACTTCGCTCAGGTCAACTTTCTTGGTGCCGCCTGACCCTGAACCTGAAGACGCCCTCCTCGACGCACCCGAGACCTCGCTGACCGTCACCTTCGACGGCCCCTTGCGGCCCGACGCCGCCCTGAACCTGCCCAACTGGTTCCTCAACTTCAACGGCACCAACTTCGCCATCAACGCCGCCGTCGCGGCCGGCAACACCGTCACCCTGACGGTCGTCGACACGCTCTTCCCTGGCGTCCCTCCCGGCGTCACCTACACCCCTCCGCCGTTCGACGTCATCGGCACCGGCGGCAACCCTGCCCAGCCCTTCGCCGTCTTCCCGGTCCACAAGTGAGAACCGCCGAACACCCGCCGAACACTCGGACCACTCCCGGATTGCCTTCTCGCTGGTTATAAAGACTTCCATGTCTTTATAATCGACAACGCTCGCTCGTTCTGTAGATTGGTTCCGTTGGCCCAGGTTCTGACGGGTCCTGGTCCGACGTCCGAAGCTCATGAGGTCGGCTGTTCTCCACTACGCAGCCGACCTCAGCTTTGGACCCGTAAAACCCGTCTCTGGGAGCCCGTCATGCCACCAACTATCGGACCTGAACTGATGCCTTGTCCCGTCCCTCCTACTTCCGTACACCCCCTAGAAAGTACCGTCGCCTCCCCTCGTGCTCTCGCTTCTGTCGAGGGTGACTGCCAGGCCTATTCCTTCCGCCACTCCAGCTGGCGACCAACCCGCGAACGCGTCTGGGCTGCCTTCCAAGCCCTAAATCCATCGCCAGCCGTCAAGTACGAACGCCTCGACCGCTTCGCCAGCTGTGGACGCCGGGCCTGGATCATGCAGCACGCCACCGAGCCTGCTCGCTTCAAGTTCGTCATCGACAGCTGCCACGACCGGTTCTGCGTCCCTTGCGGCAACCATCGAGCCACCATCATTGCCGAGAACCTGGCACGCCGGCTCGGTCCCGGACCCTACCGCTTCCTCACGCTCACGCTCCGTTCCACTGACGCCCCCCTTTCCCACCAACTCGACCGTCTCATCAACGGCTTCCGCAAGCTCCGCCAACGTGCCTTCTGGCGAGAACGCGTCACCGGTGGAGCTGCCTTCTTCGAAGTCACCTGGCTCCCTGACACCAACCGCTGGCACCCTCACTTCCATGTTCTCATCGCCAGCACGTTCCTGCCCCACGCCATGCTCAAGGCCTCCTGGCTCGACATCACCGGCGATAGCTCTATCGTCGACATCCGCTTCGTCCGAACCCGCGACACCGTCATCCACTACTGCACCAAGTACGCCACGAAACCCTTGCACCCAAGCGTCGTCCGCTACGCCCATACCCTTCGAGACGCTATCCTTGCTCTCTCCGGCCGCAAGCTCGTCAACCCATTCGGTGACTGGGCCAAGTGGGCTCTCCTCAAGCAACCCTCTGACGACCACTGGGAACTCTACTGCTACGTCGACGCCGCATGCCGTGCCTTTCACTGCGACCTCCACTCCGCACGCCAATTCGAGAACGCCTGGTCCCTCTTCGCTACCGGCCAGGGACCCGCGACCTTCGCCCTCGACCGCCCGCCAACCGATCCCGACACCTGACCCCCTCGCATGCACGGCCATCGCATGACCGGGCCTTCTCGCATTCCGACGCGGGCTCGCATGACACGCCCGTCGCCACGATCCACGCTGACGCACTCGCTGCGCTCGACAAGCGCGTGGAGTCGTGGCGACGGGCTGGCCCCACTCGTGTCTTCGTGGTACTCCGTACCACTAGACGCGATCAGGACGGCCGGTCCCGGCCGCACGCACGCATTGCGGGCGCCCTCGCATGACTGCCCGCTCTGGCTCCTTTGGCCAGTCAGGTTCACGGTGGTCGGACTACCCGGGGGTGACCCCCGTACCCCCCTGGCCGCCGCCCGCCCCAGACTTGCCATCAAAGCGAAATGTTGCTGGGGCGGGCGGCGGGGTTGGCAACCCACGCCTTCTCGCCAGTGTCGGCAAGCACCCTCACGTAGTGGACGCTTTCGGCGAAACTCTGCCGATCCGATACGACTGCATCCGCCCGGAACCTCGAGTACGAGGTGTTTTGCTCAGACAAGTCTTCGCTCCACGGCCCGGCCGGGCAAGGTAGCCTGTGCGGGCTGTCGGGCTGAAGCCCTCCTACGCCCAGGCCAGGCGACCGGCGGCCGGCGTACCGGGGCGGGTACGCCTAAGACCGGTCGCAACGGGGGGGAGCGTTTCCCCCCCGTGTCCCCCCCCGTTCGCCGCCCCCCATGACTAGGCTGGGCGGGGTACCGCCCGATTTTAACGGCAGGGGCGGCTCCGCCGGAGGAGCGCAGACCAGACCGAGCAAAACCGCAAACGGTGCGATGCCCCGCTGGCGGCGTACCGCCCGCCGGCGCTCCGCGGCGTGCCGGAACGCACCCGAGCCTTCCCCGCGGAACCCTCTCCGTTCTGCCGCCCTTG
>JAUXAV010000224.1 GCA_030619735.1 Candidatus Aenigmatarchaeota archaeon
ATGCCCCATTATCTTGCTGTATTCATCCATGTACCAGGCCATTATCTGGGGGGTTGTATAGACATCCGGAGCTGGAATGTCCTTCCGGGGCCCTATATGCTTTGCAATTGCCCTTATGTATCCCCTGCTGAGCCTCTCCAGTTCACCCTCTGACATCTCCTTTGGGTTGCAGATTACGCCTCCCTTTCCCCCTCCAAAGGGTATCCCTGCTACTGCACATTTCCAGGTCATCCACATTGCCAGGGCCTTTACCTCGTCCAGGGTCACGCAGGGATGGTATCTCACACCGCCCTTATAGGGGCCCAGGACATTGTTGTGCTGCGCCCTATATCCCGTAAAATTCCTGATTTTTCCGGAATCCATTTTAACAGGAATTTTAACCTTTATTATATTCTGGTGCTTTGCCAGGAGATTGCATGTCTTCCTGTCAAGCTTCAGAAAATCCGTTGCCCTCTTCAGTTGCTTTAATGCGTTCTGATAAGGGTTTTTACCCATATCATTAATTATATTCATAGTTTATATAAAATTGGGACTCAATATATAATATGAAGGCTATCTCACCCATTATAGCGATAATAATCATTCTTCTGATAACCATTGCCATTGCCGGGTCCGGTTATTCCTATATCTCCATGTACTGGACCAGCCTGACAGGGAAGGAGATCCAGGTCCTGGACACCTCCTGCCTCTCCGGAAGAAACAGGGGTAGGATAGTCCTGAAGAACATAGGCACCTCAAATCTCAGTACAAGCGATATAACGGTTATCAATGCCCAAACCGGGCAGGACATAAGCAATGAAGTAGTATGGGGGCATAAGAATCTGGGCGCAGCATCCGATCCTGGGTTATCCTGTTCGCATATTTTGGAAAATGGCGCCCCAACAGGAGACGGAGCCTACTGGATCGACCCTGATGGTGCAGGGGGCGATGACCCGTTCCAGGTTTATTGCGATATGACCTATGATGGCGGAGGATGGACAATGTTAATGAAAGCTACTCAGGGTACCACATTTAATTATGAAGCAAATTATTGGACTACTGCAAACACTCTTAACGAAAACGATGCTACCAGAAACGATGCAGATGCTAAATATATGTCTTTTAATGAGTTAGAAATAACAGACATTATGGCACGATGGCCCGATGCAGGTGATATTCGTTGGTTAAAAAATTCAGCTTGGTCAACAAGAACTGCCCTTCAAGGTTTTAATGAATATCGTAATTGGGGAAACCCTCAAGATCAAATAGGCTGGAGTTCTACCTATTTTAGTACTCAAGGTGGTAATAGAGCTCATGGAACCAAATTGAAGGACCTTGGCGGGTATAACGCTGGAGCCAGATGGGGAAATAGATGGAATAATGAAAATAACTGGGGTAGTGATGATGTTGGTAATGGTATAGGCCTATGGACAGACAGGAATGGGGCTTGGCGTTATAGTGCAGGCGATTGGTCGAACTGTTGTCGTACGTCAGACGGAATGTTGCGTTCAGCTCGGGTTGAGGTGTATGGCAGAGAATCTGAAATAACCTCCTCCGCAGAAATCAGTGTCCAGCCAGGAGAGACCGCAACCATGACCCATGCCTGCTCCGGTCTGTGCAGCTACAGGCTTCTTTTGGGCAGCACGGCAAAAGAAACCACGCTGGAATGCTGAAAAATTTGTTAGAGGCTCCCGATATAATTGAAAGCGGACTGCGCTGCTATTGCTCCTTCAGCGGCTGCGGTGATAATCTGCCTGAACTCTATTGAACCGATTGTGATGTCCCCTGCTGCAAAGACCCCTTCCAGATTGGTGCTCATATCATCCTTTACAACT
>JAUXAV010000159.1 GCA_030619735.1 Candidatus Aenigmatarchaeota archaeon
TTGCCCCTGCATGACCCAAATTAAACACTCTCAAGCCAGTGGTGTATGCATGCAAGGTCAAGGTAGTAGTAGTTATTCCTGGGCCTCCAGCCGTTACTATATAGACTGTGTCAAATAACTTAAATAACTCGATCGACCTTAGTAAGAGCGAGCCAACAGACGCTGGAAAAAGCATAGGAAACGTCATGTCACGAAATATTTGCCAGCTAGTAGCTCCGTCAACTCTTGCCGACTCGAAGGGCTCTGGAGGAAGTGACACAAGACCAGCAAGAAGAATTATGAACATGAAGGGGGTCCATTGCCAAGTGTCTACCACCAAAATCGAGAATAGAGCCCAACCCGGTTTGGTAATCCAGGGAACCATGGGTAAGCCGACCAACCCAAGTATATGATTAAGTGGTCCAAGGGTTCCATGATACAAAAGCTTCCACATAAATCCAACAGCCACGGGCGGTAGCATCATTGGTAGCAATATGATTAACCTTATCAGTTTTCTTGCCCGCATCTCGCGATTGAGTAACAGCGCCAGCCCCAGCCCTAACATATATTCGACAACTACTGCTAGAATCACAATTATCAGTGTATTCTTTAGAACTATTAAAAAAGTTCGGTCCTGAAGCAGGTAAGCGTAGTTTGCCAGTCCCTTAAATTCAGGCTTTACTCCAAGGGGCCAGCGAGACAGACTGAGAATAATTGTAAAAACGAGTGGAAATAGCGTCAATCCGACAAAAAACATTAGTGGGGGAGCGATGAACAAGTGCTTGATTCTGTCAGAATTTCCGTTCTTTGTCATGCTTTACTCCCCCGGGAGGAGACGGCGCGTCTCCTCCCGGCATTAGTTACTTTAAAGGTGGTAACCCATACGTTGCTCGGTAAAACTTTCTCTGTTGATCCCGTCCCATCTCTTCAGTGATCCGATCCCACTCCTTCGCAGCAGCGTCGAGAGCCTGTTTAGGCGTTAGGGTTCCGGCAATCGCTTCCGAAAGAAGCCGAGCGAGAGCCTCGAAATAGCGACCCGCTTTGGGTATCCGTAGATCTAACTGAGCATTTTCATGTTCGTAACCCATTTTGTTTACTTTGAGATATTCTTCTGGGTTGAGAAAGTTAATAGGTGATTCCTTCCAAGCTTTTGGATTATCGACTTGGCTGTATCGGTAAGGATTCCGAGCTGTCGCCGGGGTCGTAACCCCCTCTAGAGCGTTTTCTTTGGTGTCCAGAAAGTCAGCAAAGCTGAAAGCGGCCTCTACATTCTTGGATGTCGATGTCACAGACGCACACCAACCGCTCCACCCGATATAGGGGGCGTAAGTTACCTCGTCAAATCTATCCCATTTCTCAGTTTTGACGTTCCAATACTCATATGACCCTGGAGCAAGGAAATATCCAATCTTTCCTCTTATTCTTGATTTCACCGGATCTTGAGCCATGATACCGATATCTGCCCAGTCGATCGCCAACGCAGATTCACCGCCGATATAATATCCTCGGACTTCTCCCAAACCGTAATTTACCATTTCAGGGGAACCGTACTTTTTGATTTCTAGCCACTCTTCCAGTGCTCGCACCCATCCTGGGTTATTGATGTTTGGTTTCATCGTGACAGGATCAAAAAAGAGGGTGGCAGGGTTATCGGGGTGAGCAGCACGACTTGCAGCACGGACAATAAATATGTAAGGACCTGCGGTACGTGTAAGCATCGCCTCTAGAGCTCCGTAATTTGTTTTCCCGTCTTCGTCCCAGTCCCATCCATTAAAGAACTCAGCTATGTCTTTATACTCCTTCCATGTTTTCGGCGGAGCCAAGGGATAACCGTATTTACCCTCGAATTTCTTCTGATATTCAGGCACTTCTAATGCGTCTTTTCTGTAATACCCGAATATGATGTCTCCATCGACAGGAATAGAATAAGGTTTGCCTTCCAGGAACTGCATTTTCCTGTACAACGGTATAACGTCCTCCCAGTCACTCTTCTTGTCCCAATATTTTTCTAGAGATATTACCCAACCGGCCTGAACGAAATCAGCCATCCAATTCGACGGATATATGATCATGTCGTACGCTTTAACACCCATGGCAAAAGTACTAACCAGCTTTTCATATAGTTCGCCAAATGGAATCTCGATAATCTTTACGTCTGCCCCGGTCATCTCTTCCCACTTGGATTCGAGCATACGAGGACTTTTAGCAGCAAAGCTTCCTGCTCCTACCCTTAGGGTTACTCCCTCGTACGGCTTCGTCTGGGCGGTCGCCGAGAGCGGCAAGACAGCAAGAGCAACTAGGAAAATAATCACTAACATTATACCTCTCATGTTCTTTGATCGCATGGTGTATCACTCTCCTTTCCTCGTTTATATTTGTTTTCAGATGTCTATCTTTACTCATCCGCTGGTTTGTTATTTCATTTTGCATCCCTCCTTTCGCTTGTTGCTGGAATTATTTTCTCAGTTTTTCTAACTTGTCGCCTGAGAGCCGACTCTGCAATCTCTAAGTCTTTAACACAGATTTTCTTGAAAGCCATCGGCCACAGAGCTGAGTCTCTGCGTCAATGTCCAGCCCCGTATCAGGAAGTCTCTACTGACAGGGTAGAGACACTTATTTTTGTATAATTCTGTCAGTAAAGAATTTACTGAACCGTTCGGCTTCTACTTGCAGACCAACCATCATGTTAGGTTCTAGCTTTTTGGGAACCGTCCGAAGAATATCATTAGCTACTACCATATCTCTTTCTATAGGTGTAGCCGGATATTCC
>JAUXAV010000260.1 GCA_030619735.1 Candidatus Aenigmatarchaeota archaeon
GTTAGGGATAGGCTTCAATTCCTGGGAACTTGGGAATGGTATAGGGGATGTCTATTACACGGATTCCCCTGAATACCGGAGTTTAACCCAGGAAACATTTATCGACCTCTGGAACAAGGGCCTGGTTTACCAGGCAGAGAGGACAACTAACTACTGCCCAGGCTGCCAGACCACCATAGCTGATGCTGAAGTGGAATACATGGACAGGTCTGCCTTCTTCAATGATGTGGTCTTCAGGGTGAAGGAAACAGGAGAGAAGGTAATAATAGGCACCACCAGGCCTGAGCTGATATGCACCTGCGGCATGGTCATATACCATCCCGGGGACAAGCGGTATAAGCACCTGAAGGGGAAAACAGCCATAACACCCGTCTTTGGGAAGGAGGTTCCCATAAAACCCCATCCCATGGCAGACCCCAAGAAAGGAACAGGCCTGGCGATGATGTGCTCCTTCGGTGATTTAACGGATATCCGCTTCTTCAGGGATATGAAGCTCAAGCCAGTCATTGCAATAGACCCGGACGGCAGGATGAACAAGCACGCAGGCTTCCTGAAGGGCTTTCCCATAGGGGAGGCAAGGAAAAGGATGGTGGAAGAGCTGGAGAAAAGGAAGCTTCTGGTAAAGAGGGTAAAGGTCATGCATAAAACGCCTGTATGCGAGAGGTCAAAGGACCCCATAGAGTTCATAGCCATGCCCGAACTGTATGTGAAGCAGCTCCCCTACCTTAAGAAGATGAGGGAGTTCGCAAAGAAAATGAACTTCTTCGCCCCCAAGAGCAGGCAGATATTCCTGGACTGGATAAACTCCGTATCAATAGACTGGCCCGTAAGCAGGAGGAGATATTATGCAACGGAAATCCCGCTCTGGTACTGCAAGAAATGTAAGGAGCCAATCCTTCCCGAGAAAGGCAGGTATTACAGGCCCTGGAAGGAATCCAGCCCTGTCAAGGTATGCCCCAAATGTGGAGGAAAGGAATTTGAAGGGGAGACCAGGGTCTTTGACACCTGGTTTGACTCCTCCATTTCACCCCTATATATACTAAAATATACCAGGGACCCCCAGGGCTTCTTTGGGAAGCACTCGCCATGCACAGTAAGGCCCCAGGGCAAGGAGATAATCAGGACCTGGCTGTATTACACGGTCCTGAAGGACTACCTCCTGACCGGGAAGTGCATATTCCGGGACGCCTGGATAAACTACCATGTCCTGGACGAGAAGGGCAGGAAGATGAGCAAGAGTAAAGGTAATGTGATAGACCCCCAGGACATAATAGAGACCTTTGGCGCAGAGCCCTTCAGGCTCTGGACAGTTGTGGAAGGGGACCTGAGCAGGATAGACTTCCGCTGCTCCTCCGAGAGGATAGACGGGGCAGGCAAGTTCCTGACCAAGCTCTGGAACGTTGCAAGGTTTATTTCCATGCACCCCGAACCGAAAAAGAAGCCCAGGACCCTGTTCGGGACAGATAAATGGATAATATCCGAAACAGACAAGCTGGTCAAGTATGCCAGGAAGAGA
>JAUXAV010000115.1 GCA_030619735.1 Candidatus Aenigmatarchaeota archaeon
GCAGAACTTCTTCAGGGTGGCCTGAATCTGGCCCGGCTGGACAGAGAAGACCCTGGCCCCGGCCTGCAGCTCCTTTATAGCCCTGAAGGGGTCTTTCAGGCTCTTTAGAAGGCCTGGTGAAAATCCTACAAAATGGAGGTCTTTCTTTATCAGTTTAATGAGCTCCCCGGCAATCCTGAGGTTCTCCCTGCCATAGTCCTCAGAGGCCTTCCCTGCTTTTATGGTTATCCGGTCCACACCGTCCTGTATCCTCTCACTGGACAGTATCACTATCCTCCCGATATCCCTGGTGCTGGAGAGATGGGTTCCTGCGCAGGCCTCCACATCAAAGCCCTTTGTATTGATAATCCTGATGGTACTGTCCGGGATGGCGCCGCCCTGGTATATCCTCATGCCGAACCTTTTCTCTGCCCCTGCCCTGGGAAGGAACAGGCTCTCCACCTTCAGGCCCCTTTTCACGGCCTGGTTTGCCAGCTCTTCTATCTTTTCTATCTCCTTTTCAGAAAGCCCCTGGTAATGGGTGATGTCCAGATGGGCCTTTTCAGGGGTCTTGCCAGAGCCTGCCTGCCATACATGGTTGCCCAGGATTTTCCTGGCTGCCCCGTTTATTATATGTATGGCTGTATGGTGCTGCATGAGCTGGAGCCTCCTGGGCCAGTCTATCCTGCCTTTAACTGCTTGCCCTTTTCTGAAATTTGGATTTTCAACCTTATGGGCTATCACATTCCCGAACTTCTGGACATCCAGGACCTTCTTGTTCCCTATAAGGCCGAGGTCATAGGCCTGGCCCCCGCCCTCCGGGTAGAAAAGGGTCTTGTCCAGGATGACCCAGTCCCCCTCTGTTTTGAGAATTTTAGCAGTGAATTCCCTCTTCCTGGGGCTCTGGTAGAACAGGATTTTGGTTTCTGGCAGGCCCTTTACATCCAGGTCCAGGGGCTTTTCTTCCTCTTTCTCCTGCATGTGTTTTTCTGAAATCTGCTGGTAGAAGTTTGCAGGCACTTCAACAATTTTCTTTTCCTTCCCTGCCTCTTCCTGTATTAATTCCGGGGTTATGCCCTGGGATTCATAAAGCTCTATAAGCTTCTCATTAGTGAGTTTTTCACCTTTTTTAATCAGGGCCTGTATGGTATTCCCGGCTCTTTTCCTGGTATTCTTGAACCTTTCCTTTTCCACCTTCAGGATTTCCTCCACCTCTCCCAGGCTCCCCATCAACTTGGGGTTCAGGGGCTTCAGGAACCTGGCATGCTCCCTGCATATATCCCCGAGGTCAAGGTCAAGGTCAAATTCATCTATAAAGCCCAGGGTCCTCCTGAGGACCACCCTTAAATTGTAGCCTCCGCCTGTATTGGATAGGATTGCCCCATCAGTTATTGCAAGCAGGAGGGTCTTGGAATGGTCCGCTATGGCATAGAGGGCCTCCATCTGGGATGTCTTCTTTATGAGGGAATTTGTGCTAACCCCGAGCTTCCTGGCTACCGTTTCCTTGGCAGCTCTGATATTGGGGACCTCGTCCATGTTGAGGTTGCCTGCCAGTATTGCATACCTGTTATAGAAGTTCCTGTCATAGTCTATATTCTTTTTCAGCTTCTTAATGACAGACCCGAATGTTGCATCATATGCAGTGGGGGTTCCCTGTGACAGCCAAGAAAAACGCTCAAGGCCGGCACCCATATCTATTACCTTCTGGTCCATTTGCTTGTAGTTCTCCGGGGTCCCCACGAATTCTGTAAAGACCGCGTTACCCAGCTCCAGGCCCTTTACAAAGTATTCCAGGGAGTAGCCGAAGGCAGAAGGGCCTACCCAGACCTCCTCCAGGAAGTTAATAAGCTCGGGTTTTATGCCAAAGGCCTCTGTAAGCAGGCGGAAGTCCAGCTCAATACATTTATCCTTCCAGTAGCCCTGGCCCTTTTCATACAGGGAGTGCTGGCCTATCATGATGAAATTGGTCATGTGCCTGCCTGTGACTCCAACATTAGGGATGTCTACAAAGCGTAAACAGTTTTGAGGTATTATCAGGGGATTGGCAGGCATCTCGAAAACGGTTTTGCCGAATATGCTCCTCTGGAAGGCCACTATGCTTGCCACTGTGAAGTAAAGCCCTGGGAACCATCTGCACACCACCGGATATGAAGGGATGGATTCATGCCCCTCCTTTTTGAAGAACCTTTCTATCAGCTTCCAGGTCTCTATATAATCCAGCTTCTTTTTGGTCTGGGGATTCCCTATGAAGCCATAGGGCTCGCAGGGGGGGTTGGGGCAGGTCTTCCTGTCCGGCTCCAGGGTCCAGAAAAAGCTGCCGCACCTGGGACATTTCTTTCTGGCAAAGCCCTTCTCCCTGAAAAGGGCTACCTCGTAGTATTTTTTTGGTTCAGCAGAGAACTTCTTCTTCAGCTTTTCTTTGGCATCAGGCATAGTAATAATTGGGTGAGATATATTAAAAATGAGGAAAGACGTCTGCAAGTGTCAGGGGTTTTGAGAAAAGGCTGGCAAAGCTATAACCTTCTTTTTGTAGCCTCTAAATGTCTATCATGTGATAAAAATAAGGAAATTATAACATTTTTGGTGTCCTCCATGAATTTTTCTGTATCCTCTACGGAAGTGCCTATATATTTTTTCGGGTCTGTTATCATCTCCCTCTCTTCTGGCTTTGCACTGTTCAGGCATTCCTTAACCAGGCCATCGGAGAGTATAACATCCTGAAAACTTAAATCCCCGTCAAGCGTCTTGTCGCACAATTTTCTGACATATTCATGGGCATCAAGGAATTCCCTTCCTGTCATGCCTATCCATCTCTGCATGTAGTTCTGCAGGGGCTCTGCACATATAAGCCCCCTGGTAATCCCTATGTTCTCAGCCATCCTGTTTGGCCTGATGGTCATCTTCTCGGCAATTCCCAGGGTCTTCCTGACCATTCCGTAGCCTATGTTGCACATATCATACATGTAGAATCTCTTATTGGAGGAATCCCTCAAATCCCTCTGGAAGTCTGTAACAAGGTCTTCATAACAAGCCATAAGCTGGGCCCTCATCTGCCTCCATCTTCCCCCGGAAATCTGCTCACTGGTTATTGGATTCTTTTTATGGGAGCCTGTAGAGGAGCCAACCTGCTCCGAAAGCGTCTGCTCCATCATCTCCCCAACCTCTGTCTGCTGGTAGTTCCTCACATCCTCAGCGAATTTGGCAATCCCTCCGCACATCATGACCAGCTGGGAGAAATAGTTTGTATAGCAGTGCTGGTGCACAACCTGGCATGGCACAGGGTCTTTAACAAGAGCCAGGATATCAAAGAATTCGGAATCTATATCCTCAATAGAGTCTCTACCAAACAGTAAAACCCTTGCGGCATTGTTGCCTACAAAACCCGAGAGTTTTCCCTGTAGATTCTTAGCAGCTTCAGAGTATTGTTTTAAAGGGCTAACTATTCCACCCATAATCTCGCAGAACCAATGCCCTACTGTGGTGACACTAGCATGCTGTTTGTGGGTCCTCCCCATCATGAGGGTTTTCTTATGATGTCCTGCCCTTTCTGACAGTGTCTCGAGAAGCTTCAGGGATTTTGGTATCATAAGTTCAAAGGCGGCATCCTTCAGGGCAAGGCTCTGGGCAGTGTTCAAAACATCATAGCTTGTCATTCCTGGATAAGCAAAGGACCTTGCCCTATCGCTGAGTTTTTCCTGGGCATTCCT
>JAUXAV010000265.1 GCA_030619735.1 Candidatus Aenigmatarchaeota archaeon
GTTACTGCATTATCATCCTTTTTGAAATTTGTCCAGGTGCCATAGGTGAATTGGGGCCACTGGCCCATTGTCATTTCCATCTCTATGGCAGAAAAATCTGTTCCGCTTACCGGCATTGTGGTTGGTCCCTTGTCGCAGAACTTCATTTTTTTTACATATTCAATGATATCACCCTTTTTGTCATTTCTTACATTTGCCTTTACCAGCATCCTCTCGTCCATCCCGAAGGGCGTTTCCCTTAATACCCCTCCTCCCATCATCCATGAAAAATATTTTAATATATCATTTAGCTCTCCGTCATCCAGCTGCTTTTTTCTTGCGTAAAGCCCTGCCTGTGACTTCATTATCTCGTCCACTTCTTCAATATTATTTTCTCTGAATGATTTACCGGTTTGGGTGCACTCAACTATGTAATCAGCCCCTATGTCCAATTCCTTTTCTGCATGCCCCATAATGTGCTTTATTCTGACCCTTTCATTGTTTTCGCTGTTGGCTATTACATCACCTGTCGCGCCTATTATCAGAGGCGGCTTGCTGCCGAACCTATTCCTATATGCCTTGCTTTGCATTATATCGTCCTTGGCAATATATGGGAACTCTGTGTGGCATACAAATGGTTCATTGCTCTTATCCCTAAGGCTTAAACTTGCCTTATAAAAGTGCTCCTTGCCGGATACCTTCGGGGGCCTCTTCTTTTTTGCAACGACAACTCTGGCATTGCCAAATCCGAGCGGCCTGACTAATTCGTTCGGCTTCCCCCTTTTACCCCATTCGATAATCCAGTCATGGCCCGCTATCAGTGCATCCATTTGGCCGTCATACAAAAGCTCGGGCGCCCTCTGTGATGTGGTAAGGATTCCCTGTATTTGGGGGAAGTTTAAGAATTCAATATCATTGGCTTCTTCGCCGGGATGATATCCTTTAATATGAAACCCTGCACCGTATAGCAGCCAGGCTGTAAATCCCTTCCTCTCCAGATTATTAAGGGAGCCTTTCTGCAAGCCTAGCCTAAATTTCCTGCCCATAATCCATCCTTATAACCACTGAGCAATAATCATAAGATAGTAAATTATTTAAAGTTAAAGTTTTTACACTTGTGAGGGCCGAAAGGTATTTAAACCCTTTATACATAATTTTTATCCCATAGTGGGAAAAAAGTGGGATTGATATGAGACATTCAAATGTTACCAGGTTTGATTCAAAGGGGAGGCTCCTGATTCCTTCCCATATCAGGAAGAAGCTGAAGGCCGAAGAAGGGACTGATGTGGTGATTATCCCTGATGATGAGAAAAGGAATGTGAAGATTATTCCTTTGGTAAAGGGCAGGACAGCAGAAATAAGGTTCCTCCTGGAGGACGTGCCGGGCTCCCTGTCAAGGGTTGCAAATCTTTTATCGCAATCCGACCTTGACATTATACTCAGCGAGAGCAGAACCCTGACCAAAGGCAAGTTAGCGGAATGGGATGTGATGGTT
>JAUXAV010000108.1 GCA_030619735.1 Candidatus Aenigmatarchaeota archaeon
TGGTTATCACCATTGGCTTAATCGTTCTCTTGCTTATCCTAAACGGTTCGAGCATCATTGGTGGTTAATCTCCTGACTCAGCTCACTAGCCAGACAGAGTGTGTTGGTGGGACTAGTGAGCTGGAATGAGGAGACTAGCACCTTAACAACAGAATAACGAGAAAAAGGAGGTGAAGTATGAAGTATCTCATCTTTGTCATACTCCTGATGGGGGCTGCGTTCTTGATACTACTCTCTGGCTTCACTCTACCAACTGAGGTTGCACTCCTAATCCTTATTCTTGCAATTGCCTCTGACTTCTATACTACTTGGAGGTGTTTGAGGAGGGGGCGCAGAGAGGGTAATCCAATGGCGGCATTTCTATTCAGGAAGGTGGGAGTATACAAGTCGTTTGGCTTACTGGCAGGAATATGGGTAGTCATCATTATGTTCAGGTTCCTACCTGCCACGGAAGGCATTCAGACCGCAATAGCTCTCGTATACTGGGTAGTGCCAGTAAACAACCTCATTGTATTGATGAAATCACGCAGAAAGAGTTATGCGTAGTTAGCTCCCTGACTCAGCTCATCAGCAATACGTTGGTGAGCTGAGATGAGGGAATTAAAGAAGGAGGTAAGCGATGAACCTACCAAGTGGTAAAGCAATACCAGACGCGCTCCTGCGAGACTTAGCAGACGATTGGGCGCAACTTGCCTTCCAAGAAGAGCACGTGTCTGACATTGCGGACTCGTTCGCGGAAGAACTCGAAACAGGTAGTTATTCAACACAAGGCGAGTCTTACAACGAGGCAGACAGTAAAGCAATCCTCGAGGCTGTTGAGAGTGTGGTAATCGAAGTGGTCATCAAGCTTAAAGAAAGGTATGGCGAGCTGTATGCCGAATTCATAGCCAGCAAGCACTGGGAATAGGAGGCAAACTATGTGCAATATAGGCAGAATAAAGCGGATTATTGCCAATGAAGAAAAGCCAGTAACGGCAATGGAGGCAATAATCACCTCAATTCCTATCAAAATAAGGGAGCTCGTCCGCGTCAGGAGAATACACCCCACCAAGCCAAAGGAGCTCGACGATGTTGAGAGGGTACAGAGGCTGGAAAATAAGGAACATAAACGATGAGCCTGTGCTAGAATCACCCTCCCACGGCTCCAAGGCATCAGGCAACAGGTATTTGTGGGCACCTGGAGAGAACGTAGCTCAGTGCAGTAAGTGTAGTGATGTTCCTGGTGAAAACTGTTACTGCGGTATCTACTCTCTTAAGACCCCAGAACTGGATTTGGTGTCCTACCAGCCAGACATAATCGGTGAAGTGTTAGTCTGGGGGAAGGTAGTCGAGGGAGAGCTAGGCTACAGGTCAAGTCGTGCAATGGTTAGCTTGCTCCTGATACCGTCAGTAGAAGTCCTGACCGAAGAATGGCTTGACAAATTAAGCCGTAGATACAATGCCCAACTGGTAAAGGCGAAGGGAGCTATTCTTGATGGTATTACCAAGAGTAGAAGGAACCTCTTGATTAAGCGGGGGCATCTGAAGTATGTTGCTGGTATTGAGCAATTCAAGAGGGATTATGGGTGGATGGATAAGAGGGAATACAATCCTGACCCTTTACATAAGACTACCTTTACAACTGAGTGAATGAGGAAGGAGGAACCAAACAAATGGCAAGAATAGGCAATGAGACCAAGTTAGTGCTGAAGCTAGCCAAAGAGAGAGCGGAAGTGAACGCACGCCTGATGCCGCAGCCATACCGTGAAGACGAGAAGCTAAGAGAAGCCTGGTTCTCAGGCTGCACATCAGGCCTGGAAATCTATTCCACCAATCTCGATGGCATAATTTCAGAACTAGAGGGAAGTTAACCTCTTGACTCAGCCCAAGTGACAGCGGGCTGAGATGAGGAGGTCAACAAAATGACAAGGAGAAAGATGCAAGTTGTCGAACAAGGAGGCATCAACTGGACGTGGTTCAAAGTCCGGAACGGTGACCTTGTTGCGGTTTTCCGTCTGCATTATGGCGAAGACCAACTAGTAGTCTTCCGGACGGTAGAGAAGGGTATGACTGCAGTCAAAGACATCAAGGTTCCTTGGGCTCCTTGGAGAGAAGAGTGTGATGTGGTGGCAGACCACACCTCTAGGCAGAAAGGATACTCAACACCAGAGGTGATAAAGGCATTCGGTTGGCTGAATGAGCTATTCAGGACAGTTGCTCCTTCTCACGAATTGGATGCGTGTTCAGAGGGTAGTATGCGACACTTGGAATACCACGGCGTTACGATTTGCCGGCTCGACGGGGAAAGGAGTAAAGGATGAAGTATCTAGTGTACGTGTCTGTCTCAATTGAAGTGGATGCAGAAAACGAGGACGAGGCAGTTGAGAAAGCGGCAGATGAGCTCAGAGGGTATAGGCCGAAGGAATTCTCGTTCGACGTATCTCCAGGCGAAGGGACTCCAGACAAGCCAAGTTAATCTTCTGACCCAGTTCACCAGCTAGGCAAATTGGGTCTGGTGAGCTGGAGTGAGCAGATTAAGGGAGGGGAACAATGGCTAAGTGCCCACTGTGCAGTAAGGAAATCGACTCGCTCTACCTCAGTAAGTTCGTAAGTGCTGTTATGGAGCTCAGCTACAACGTCTCATATAATCAAGAAAGCAACTCTCTTGAGCTCACACACATATCCGAACGGGATGAAACTGATGAGCGCGACATCATTGGCGAAATCTACTACTGCCCTGAGTGCAATGGTGAAGTCGCTAAGGGCGGAGACGAAGCAGTTGAAATCCTAAAAGGGGACGAATGATGACAACTGGAGTACAGTGCAAGGTCTGTGAGGGTAGTGGAAAGCAGATACTCACAGTCCACGACCCCTATGGGGCATCGCCTAACACGCCAAAAGTTCGGAAGGTGGAGATTGAATGTGTTTGGTGCCACGGAACGGGAACTATGCAGGAACAAGACCTGATAGACTACGAGTGGAACCAGACCGCGTGGTGTGAATGCGGGAACCCATCAGGACAGACGCAGTTCTTTGACGACGGTGAATGTGAATGTGGTTGCAGGAAGCACCACTACCACTGCAGAGACTGTGGTAAGATAACACAGATTGGTTAGAGGAGATGAGGTATGTCTGAAATAAAACGGGAAGTTATAGAGCTGAAACTGACCGCAAGTAGGGCTGAAGTCGGGAAGTACGGCAAGGAGGGGCTGAAGCAGTTGTGGATAGACGTACTCGAGCGGTATGCCAGTGAGGAATACTACGACCCCGACCTTGTTCAGCAAATGCTTGAGGCCAAAGCAGAAGAAAGCTAGGAGGAGAGAGCGTGAGAAACGTTCCAATTAGGCGTAAGGACATTCCGTGCACTCAGTGCTGGAACATCTACGAGCATAAACCGAACTCTTGCGACCGTGAGCAGATGAAGGAATGTCCTATATGGCAATACCGTGAGGAGGTGAACCGTGGAAAAGCTTGTGTGTGATAGGTGTGGTGCCGAATATACAGACAAGGAAAGCGTCGAAGGGGCAAAGCGATACCAGGAAAAGTGGGCGAAGATGTGTAGGGAAGATGGCATTGAGCCTAGGGGTCTTAGTCCCTGCCCGAACCTCAGCTGTATCGGTGAGTTACAGCTGAAGGAGGCTTAAGATGGCTAGACGCATCGTAGGGCAATGCTCTACATCGGACTTCAAGTATCTTGAGCATCTCGCTGACGTGTTGAGAGATGGTGGTGAAATCGATACGGCCAACCTGACAAACAGACAAAAAATGGCCGTCCGGGTACTCAAGCACTTTATGGACTGCAAGGTCAAGTACAGTGTAATGCTCAAGATACGTGAAGTCCTAGTTTGGCAATATAATGGGGGTAGATACGCCTTCGAGTATAAGCTGATTGACCCTCGTGATAA
>JAUXAV010000091.1 GCA_030619735.1 Candidatus Aenigmatarchaeota archaeon
TGGTGTATTCAATCTTGTTCAGGTAGGGAGGGGATGTTATCACCAAATCAATGAATTCCGAGTCTATCTTCAGATTCCTGGCATCCCCCTCCTCCGCAAAGGTCTGGCAGGGCTTGAATTCCACTTTCTGCAAATCCTTCAGCATATTCCTTAGAGTCCTTATATAGAACTTCCTGAAGACCGGGACAGGCTTCTTCCTGAGCTTCAGCACAGCCCCGTCCTTGTACATATATGAACAGCGTGTTGTGCTGGTTACCAATCCGAGCTTCAGGAAATCCAGGATTTCCCCTCTATACTGCCCCACCTGCTTCCTGAAGAACAGCACATCCTCCAGGGTATGGGGATTGAAGAATCTCCTGACGTTCCCTGGCAAGGCCTTCACATCCTGCCTCTGGAACCTGGACTTAGACAACTGCTTTATGGCATTCTTCAGTTCCCCCAGGTCATAATCATTCGTTTTGGCCCTGCTTGCCAGCACACCAAGCGATGAGACATCAAATCCATAGCTGTCTAAACCCCTCTCCCTGCATGCAACCAGTGTGGTGCCCGAACCCACAAAGGGGTCCAAAACATTGACATTTCCTCTGCCGTATCTGTCCAGCAGAAGCATCACCAGCTCCCTTGCAAACCCCTCCTTGAAATAGAACCAGTTGTACACCGGAAGCCTCTTGTTGGGGACAAATGTTGCAAGCTTACCCAGGTCCAGCCTTTTCTCTGTTTTCATAAGAAATAATTATTTCAGCAGCCTTAAAACAGCCTTCTTGATATCCTGGGCATCAGCCCGGCCCCTGGTCTCCCTCATCACCTGCCCCACCAGGAAGTGCAGCGCTTTTTCTCCGCCTGCTTTGTAGTCCTCCACCGCCTTCTTGTTCTTCTTCAGGATATTCTTCACAACAGAGTCCAGGTCCAGCCTTGCCTTCCCGAAGCCATGCTTCCTGATTATCTCTTCAGGCCCCTTCTTATCCTCCACCATCTTCCTTATGACCATCTCAGCGTTCCTGTCCGTTATCTTCCCTGCCCTGAACATCTTCAGCAGGCTCAGTATCCATTCCCTCTTCAGGCCGGATTCCCTGAACCTCAGGCTGTGCCAGTTCAGGGTCTTCTTCAGGTAGCCGGAAATCCAGGTCCCTGCAAGCCTGGGGTCAATGCCCTTTGCAACCTGCTCAAACAGCTCTGCCAGGTCCCATTCAGATACTATGCTCTCAGCGACCTTCTCCGGCAGGCCATAATCCTTGACAAACCTCCTGAACCTCTGGTCTGGAAGTTCGGGAAGCCCCTTCCTTATCCTCTCTATCCTGCCCCTGTCCAGCGTAATCCTGGTCAAATCCGGCTCAAAAATATATCCATACTCCTCTTCCTCCTCCTTCCCCCTCATGCTCTCTGTGGCGCCCAGGGCAGGGTTCCACATTCTGGTCTCCCTCTTCACCTTTACCCCCCTTTTCAGGAGATTCCCCTGCCTAAGTATCTCATACTTTAAGGCCTGCTCAATCTCCCTGGTGCCGGTGATATTCTTCACTTCTATCCTGGCCCCTCCCTCCAGGCTTATATTGGCATCGCTCTTGAAAACAGCCCTGGATGCAGAATCATAGACTCCCAGGTATTCCAGTATGGTGGCGAGCTTGTTCAGATAGTCCCTGGCCTCCTCAGGGCTCTCCAGGTCAGGCTCTGTCACTATCTCTATCAGGGGAATCCCAGCCCTGTTGTAATCAACCAGCACATATTTCCCCCCAAGCCCCCCTATATGCACGAGCCTTGCAGGGTCCTCCTCCATATGGATTCTTATCAAGCGGATTTCCTTTTTCCCGACTTTCAGGCCTCCCTTCAGGGCCAGGGGTATTTCATACTGCGAAATCTGGAAATTTTTGGACATGTCCGGGTAGAAATAGGTCTTTCTGGAGAAGAAGGTCTCTGGAGCTATCCTGGATTTCAGGGCAAGCGCTACCTTTAGCGCCATATCCACTATTGCCCTGTTCGCCCTGGGCTTTGTGCCCGGCAGGCCCAGACAGCAGTCGCATGTCAGGGTGTTCGGTTTGGGCTCCCTTTTCAGGTTTACCGGATTCCTGCACCCGCAGAATATCTTGCTCCTGCTATTGAGCTGGCAGTGAGTTTCAAGACCTATCTTCACCTTCATAATAATCACGGATAAACCCTGTTAATAGTCCTGGGGAACGCTATGGTGTCCCTTATATGGTCAAGTTTGCATATCCACATGAGCAGCCTCTCCACCCCAAGCCCGAAGCCCGAATGGGGCACAGAGCCGAACCTCCTGGTGTCCAGATACCACTGGTAGTCCCTGGGATTCCCGCCCCCTGCCTTTATCCTTTTAACCAGCTCCTTCAGCCCGGTCTCCCTCTCGCTCCCGCCTGTTATCTCCCCGTATCCCTCCGGGGCGAACATGTCTGCGCAGAGGACTGTTTTAGGGTTTTCAGGATTGACCTTCATGTAAAAGGCCTTTGCCTTCCTGGGATAGTTCACCACGAAAAAGGGCTTGTCAAACTGTGAAGTCAGGACCTTCTCCTCATCAATCCCGAAATCCTCCCCCCACTGGAATTTGATTCCCTTCTTTTTCAGAATTTCCAAGGCCTCATCATAGGTTACCCTCTCAAAGGGCGGCTTCACCTTTTCCAATATCTTCAAATCCCTTCCCAGGAACTCCAGCTCTTTTTTCCTCTTCTTCAGAATTTCCTGAACCAGAAAGGATATGAATTCCTCCTGGAGCTTCAGGTTTTCATCCATATCCATCCAGGCCATTTCTGCCTCTGCATGCCAGTACTCAGCCAGGTGCCTCCTGGTCCTGCTCTTCTCAGCCCTGAAGCTGGGAGCGATGCAGTATATCTTCTCCAGACTCGCTATCATGGCCTCTGCATAAAGCTGCCAGCTCTGGGTCAGGTAGCTCTTGCTCCCGAAATAGTCCACCTCAAACAGGGTGGAGCCGCCCTCGCATGCTGAGGAGGTTATGCTGGGGCTCTGTATCTCGTAGAAGCCCCTGCCCCTGAAAAAGCTGTCTATCGCCCCGAAAAGCTCGGACCTTATCTTGAATATCTGGGTAAGCCTCCTGCTCCTTATCCAGAGATGCCTGTGGTCCAGAAGCAGTTCAGTGCTCTGGTCCTTCTTGATGGGGAAATCCTCTGCAGGGCCTACAACCCTGAAGCCTTCTGCCTTCAGCTCAAACCCTTCCGGCGCCCTGTCATCCTTTATAACCCTGCCCGAAAGCTCCACTGAGGCCTCATTAAGGGTCTTCTGGGCGTCCCCGAACCCAGGAATTCCCTCCTTTATCACGCACTGCATTATGCCGCTGGAATCCCTCAGCACAAGGAATATTATGCCCTTGCTCTCCCTTATCCTGTAAACCCATCCCCTAAGATTAACCTTCTTCCCTACATTTTTCCTGGACTCTTCAATGCTTATGAACTTCCCTGTTTCTTTTTTCGCTTTCATTTCCCTTCCTCCAAAGCCTTTCCAACCTTCAGGATTTTCCCTTCCTGCAGATGGTCTCCCAGGATATGAAGGCCTACTGGCATCCCCTTGACAGAGCCGCAGGGAACCGATAGCTGGGGTATCCCTGCCAGGTTCGGGGCGACTGTTAAAACATCCATCATATACTGTTTAATTGGGCTCATCCTTTCAATCTCCTTGAATTTCGGCGCTATGCAGGGCATTGTGGGGGCAACCAGGGCATCAAATCTCCCAAACGCCTTCCTGAACTCCTGTATTATCAGGGTTCGGACCTTCATGGCCTTCAGGTAATACTGGTCCCTGTATCCTGCCATCCGGGCATAGGTGCCCAGGAGAATCCTCCTCTTGGCCTCCTGCCCGAAATACTTGCTCCTGACCCTGGAGAAATACTCATTGAAGTTGCCCTTTATGGGCTCAGAGGCTCCATACCTCATCCCAGAGAACTTGGCCAGATTAGTGGAGGCCTCTGCCGTGGCTATTATATAATATGAGGAAAGCGCGTATTTAGTAAGGGGCAGGCTTATCTTCTGGCATTTGGCGCCCAGGGATTCCAGCCTCTTTATCCCCTTCCAGACCTCCTTTTCCACCCCTGAATCAATCCCCCTGAAGTATTCCTTCGGGATTCCTATTTTCATTCCCTTTACGCCCCTATCCAGGCCCCTTGTATAATCCTGGGCTTTCCTGTCCAGGCTTGTGGAGTCCCTCTCATCCTTACCAGAAATAATGGAGAGCATCAGGGCAACATCCCAGACCCCCCTGCCCATAACCCCTATCTTGTCCAGGGAATTGGCATAGTCTATCAGGCCATACCTGCTGACCAGGCCATATGTAGGGGTGAGGCCAGCCACCCCGCAGAAGCTGGCAGGGCAGGAAATGCTCCCACCGGTAGATTCTGCAAGCGCTATATGGGGCAAATCCAGGGCCGCAGTAAGCCCTGCCGCCCCTCCTGAGGACCCCCCGCAGCTACGGGCCGAGTTAAGCGGATTCTTCGGAACCCCGAACCCCGAATTCACAGAGAAGGTCCCGAACCCGAACTCATCCTGCTGGGTCTTGCCTATTATGTTTCCTCCCTCTTTCAATACCCTTTCCATCACGGTGGCATTAAAGGGGGGTTTGTAGCCTTCCAAAATTCTCGAGCCTGCAGCGCTCTGTAACCCCCTAACGCAGATGCAGTCCTTTGCTGAGACAGGAAGCCCCTTAAGTTTCCCTTTCCTGCTCCCGGAACCCTTTGATATTTTCACCAATAGATTGTATTTTTTATTGGCCTTCTCCAGCTCCTGGTAAAATTTATTATAAAAATCCTTCAGATTCAAATCCCCTCTGAGGAATTCCTGAACATTCATTTAAACCGCCCT
>JAUXAV010000016.1 GCA_030619735.1 Candidatus Aenigmatarchaeota archaeon
AAGTTCCTGACCAAGCTCTGGAACGTTGCAAGGTTTATTTCCATGCACCCCGAACCGAAAAAGAAGCCCAGGACCCTGTTCGGGACAGATAAATGGATAATATCCGAAACAGACAAGCTGGTCAAGTATGCCAGGAAGAGATATGAAAACTATGACTTCCATAACCCGGCGAAGAAAACAAAGAACTTCATATGGGAAACCCTGGCCTCCCATTACCTGGAGCTCGTGAAGAACAGGGCATACAACCAGAAGAAGGTCTTTTCCAGGGAAGAGCAGGCCTCTGCCCTGTACACCCTCCACCATGTGCTGGACACCCTCCTGAAGCTCCTGGCCCCTATAATACCCTTCATAACATACAGCATATACCGGGATTTAAGGGGAAGGGACATCCATTTTGAGGATTTCCCCAAACCCGGAAAGCCCCTTAAAATCCCCTTCAAGACCCAGGAACTCCTAAACTTGAACAGCAAAATCTGGAAGGCGAAGAAGGGGAAAGGCCTGTCACTCAGGGACCCCCTAAAGTCCGCCACCATTCCTAAGAAGTTTAAGGGAATAGGGAAGGACCTGAAGGAGACCCATAATATAGGCAAGCTGGGATACGGGAAAAAGACTGCTGTTTCTCTGAAATAAGCCGAAATGTATTTAAGATTTTTGATTATAGAAAAGGCATGGTAAGGAAGATAATAGAGATAAAGGTCACTAAAAAGGGAGCAGATGGGACAACTAATATTACCTATATCAATGCCCTGGACAGCCTTCAGGGGACCATACTCAGCCAATATGATGATGCACTGGAAGCCGGGATAGAAAAAGCCATATTCCAGAAGGCAGAGCAGTCCGACCAAATGGAAAGCGATAGTGTCTATGAGGTCTCCCCGACCTTCCATGACCCTACCGTAGTTGTGGTAGGTCTTGGCGATGATATTACGGCAGCAGCCACGGTGAAGGCTAGGGGCATAAGAAGGCCTTTTGTAAAGAAGTTGAGAACCCCTGCAACGCAAAAAATCTACCACCATGAGAGCGGCATAGTCGGCTTTATGGAGGGAAAAGGCAGGAAGAAGTATAAGGTTATCAGGTTCCCTATCAGGCTGATAAAGGAGCTGGGAATGGATGCTGTGAGTGAGTTTTACCCTGAGATAACAGACAGCCTGGGGTTTAAGCTGCTCAATGGAAAAAAAAGCTCAGCCTTCATTGACGGGGATTTGTCATACAGGGAAACGGAACCATTCAATCCATGCCTGGATGAAAAGGGGTTTAGACTACAGTGCGAAAAATTTAAGGCGCATGGTAATGAATTCCAAAAGAAGCTAATCTCTGTGGCCTTTTCGGTCAAGAAAAAATATGGCAGGCACAAGGAGCTTGTTGAGGATTTTGCAGCAACAGGTGACATAACCAGGTTCTATGAGGAGCTGGAGCATACTTCCTGGGACATGTGCATGATTACTAGTCCATTCCCACAGCCATTGCTAGTCAATGGCATAATGGGGAGGATGTACGTGTACGGCTCAGATGCCAGTCCTGAAAAAAAGCACATATATGAGATGTGGATACCTATGGGCATGCTTAAGGAAATAAAGAAAAGACGGTATGAGAATGCAGTGCCAATGGAAAAGGTAAAAGAATTCCTGAAGCAGGACAGGATGTCCATTGGTGAGCATAGCTTTGGAAAGGGGATTGTTGAATCCCCACCAGTGCAGCTTGTAGGTGATATATTATACGTGTCTATTTGCAAGGACATGCAGGAATATGGTGACCTAAAGGCGCAGATAGATGACCTGGGCAAGAAATACCTTGACAGGAGAATGAATAATCTGCGGATTTTTGGCTAATTGTGTCCAGCGTGGGAAAAAGGTGGGTAAGTTTATAAATACATACCCCAAGTATTCTTATGAAGACACTGAAATCACTTGAAAGCAGGATAAATGCCCTTGACACAGGGATGCTTAATATAAGGACCAAAATAGCTGCAAGCAAGCCCTAGGCATGCCTTTTATAGCAAAGCTTTATAAACCCTTTTATATTAATAAAGACATTAAATTCAAAATAGAGTTCAAAATGGAGGTAAAATATGGCAGAAAAACCGCATATCAACATAATAACAGCAGGTCATGTAGACCATGGTAAATCCACCCTGATAGGCCGATTGCTGTTTGATTCAGGCTCCCTTTCAGACCAGGAGCTCAGGAAGCTGAAGGAAAAGGCCAAGGAGCTGAAGAAGGAAACCTTTGAATTCGCTTTCGTAATGGACCAGCTAAAGGAGGAAAGGGAAAGAGGCCTTACCATAGACCTCATGTACAAGCCCATCATAACGGACAAGCTTTACTACACGGTAATAGACTGTCCAGGGCACAGGGACTTCATCAAGAACATGATTACCGGAGCATCACAGGCAGATGCCGCAATCCTTGTTGTGTCCGCAAAGGAAGGGGTCCAGGAGCAGACCAAGGAGCACATGTACCTGGCAAAGGTACTCGGAATCGGCCAGATAATAGTTGCAGTGAACAAGATGGATGCAGTGAACTATGACGAGGCCAAGTTCAAGGCAGTGAAGGAAGAGGTCGGCAAGATACTCCAGAGCCTGGGATACAAGCTTGACGAGATACCGTTTGTCCCGGTGTCAGCATACGTGGGAGACAATGTTGTGAAGAAATCCGACAAGATGGCCTGGTACAAGGATGACACACTGCTTAAAACAATGGATGCTTCAATAAAGGTCCCGGAGAAGCCAGTGGACAAGCCGCTAAGGCTTCCTGTCCAGGATGTCTACTCCATTACAGGGGTAGGAGTTGTTCCTGTCGGCAGGGTAGAAACAGGCGTATTAAAGGCAGGGGAGAAGGTGATTTTCGAGCCTTCCGGTGTGACAGCAGAGGTCAAGTCCATGGAGATGCATCACAAGCCCCTGGAAAAGGCAGAACCAGGCGACAACATCGGGTTCAATGTCAGGGGCGTGGAAAAGACAGCAATAAAGAAGGGTGATGTCATTGGCCCGCCCGGCAATCCGCCCACCGTAGTGAAGGAATTCACAGGACAGATAATCGTCCTGCAGCACCCCACAGTCATTACAAAGGGCTACACCCCGGTTTTCCATATGCACACAGCCCATGTGGCATGCAAGATAACAGAGCTTGTCAAGAAGATAGACCCCAAGACCGGCGCCACTATTAAGGAAAAGCCCGACATGCTGAAGACAGGCGATGCAGCAATAATAAAGGTGGAGCCTACTCAGCCCCTGGTGATAGAGAAGCAGTCCGATTTCCCCCAGATTGCAAAGTTCGCAATCAGGGACATGGGCAAAACCGTTGCAGCAGGAATATGCATTGACCTTGTAAAGGCAGAGAAGAAGAAGAAGAAGTAATCCCATAATCATTTTTGCAAAGGGTTTGGTTTTTTGCCCTTTCAATTTCTATTTAAATGTTTGGACTAATATAATGTCAGGAATGAGAATATGCCTGACCCAGAAAACGAATATGTTGCTTTAAGGGTGTTCAGCTTAAGACCTTACAATTATGAAGAAATGGCCTCTGGCAGCAACCCTCATGAAGTATTTGGAAAGGCAGATGAAATGGGAATAGAGCCGTTTATGGTTTGTGTTGAGAAAGGAAATCGCTTATATTAATGGAGGGGTCAAAATGCCATGCTGCAGTTCAAGAGGGAAGAAGAAAGCCAAGAAAAAGAAGAGGAGATAATTTTAATCATTTAAACAGGAGGAAATATGGTAGCAGTGAAAGAGGCAGGAGAGAAATACAGGTGCAATATCTGTGGCAACGAAGTAGAGGTCACAAAAGTGGGCGGCGGAGAGCTTGTATGCTGCGGCCAGCCCATGCAGCTGATAACAGAGGCTGCGCCGGCACCAGAAACCCCGGCTCCTGAAGCAGAAGAGGCCCCCAGTGAAGAACCAGCTCCGGAAAAGCCGGCACCAGCACCCTCTGAAGGGGAAAAACCAACGACCTTTTAAGGTGCGGAGGCGACGGGATATGCAGATGAGGGTATTCAGGTGCAAGTTATGCGGGGATGCCTATATAGGTGAGGAAATCCCCACCCACTGCCCCTTTTGCGGGGCGCCCTCCAAATACATAATCCCTGCGGAGGAATGGGTAAATGGCCAGGACAAGGTAAAGGAGCTCTCGGAGCAGTCCAGGGAGAACCTGGAGAAGGCCCTCCAGCTTGAGCTCAGCAGCACGGGCTTCTACCAGGCCGCCTCCAAGGCAACCCAGGACCAGCTGGTTTTCTCCATGTTCAAGCGCCTCTCCAAGGTGGAGCTGGAGCATGCCAAGATCATAAGCAAGGTAATAAAGCCCTCTTCCCCCTGGGAGGTGAAGGAGGAGCCTGCGGGCTCTGACCAGGAGAACATAGGGAACGCCCTCCAGAGGGAGGAAAGAGCAACCAAACTCTACGGCCAGGCGCTTGCCCAGACAACCGAGCCCAGGGTAAGGGAGATATTCCAGATTCTTATAGAGGTGGAGAGCACGCATACCAATCTGCTGGAGAATGTTGCTTCTAAAAATAAGTGAGCGCCAGGAGCAGGATTTTCATTTCCCCTTTGTTTTTCTATATCGTTTCTTTGGGGTGATAGTCTAGACCTTTCTTTTTGAAAGAAAGGGATCGACATTCGAACCTGCAAGCCCAAAGGGCACTACCTTTCCAGGGTAGCGCGTTGCCGTTCCGCCATCCTGGCACATTGATTAGATATTATTTTTGCGCTATTAATACTTAAATTCCCCTGACAGAAACCTTTATAAAGCACTTTTAACCACTATTTAGTTATAAGTGATACCATGAATAAGCCAGGCTTTTTCAGAAGGCACTACTGGACGCTGCTGGGAACGGCTGCGGTTTTGGCAGCCTCAACTCTGGCCCTTTACCAGAGGACTTGGGCAAACCCCGAGGAATCGGCCCTGGAGGAATTTTCAGGCCGGAGACCCGTCGCTGCAGCGGTTAATGAACCTGCTTCAGAACCTGCCCCTATAGTGAAGGAGCCCACAGCGGCTGCGCTGCAAACAGCAATGCAAAATTATAGCGATTTCAACTTTCCCAGCGAACTTGATTTAATAGAATATACAAGTGAAAGGATTGGTGCTGATTTGGATTTGATGCTTGCTATAAGAGAGGCTGAGAAAGGCAGAGATGGTCTTCAGTTTGGTATAATGCCAACAAAAGCCTACAAAAAAAATAAAACATTAAGAGAAAGAGACGGAACAAGAAGGCCATACAGCTCTGAGCTGGAGAAACAGGCATCCTGGACTGCATGCACAATAAGAAAAAATATGGAGCGTTACAATACATTGCCCCCAAAAGAAAGAAAAAAATACAGAGATTTCATAGATTTCCTGGGTGACAGATACTGTCCTGTTGGAGCGGATGACCCTCATGGTTTGAATATAAACTGGGAAGGGAATGTAAGAAGTTTTTATAGAAAATTTTCTGAGAGGAATTAAGCCCTTATTTTATTTGCGCAGTTCCTGCAAACCCCTTTCTCCTGGACAAAGCAATTTTTACAGCACAGGGCGCCGCACAGGCTGCAGCTCCGGGCCGGCCTTGCCAGCCCCCCGCAGATAGAGCAAATCCCTGATATCTCACCCATAGCTATCACGGCAGTTTAATCTTGGAAAGGAGATTTATATACCTCTCAAGCCTCTTTACCTCACCTTCCAGGGTGTTCAGGGTATTCAGAAGGCGCTTCTTTTCAGGGCCCTTTAGACCTTCCAGTTCCTCTTTATTTTTCCCAAATTCCTCCAGGGTCTGGCCTATGCTCTTCTCCAGCTTCATGGTGAATGCACTTTTCAGGGTCTCAAGCAGGTCCCCTGAGAGCCGGATATAGAGCTTCCTGTCCCCGGTCTTCTTCACCCTCTTTATCACACCCAGGAGCTCCAGGAGGTCAAGGCTCAGGGAAACCATGGATGAGGAATAGCCGGTCTTCCTGGCAATGTCCTGCAGGCTCAGGGCCTTTCCCTCCACCAGGAGAATTCCAATAATCCTCCCATGTAAAGGCGAATACCCTGCTGCCTGCGCCACGTCCGCAAACGTGGAAAGTATTTTCCCTTCTATTGCCTTGCCGTCCATATACATATTTAAATACGCTAGTTTAAATATTTAATACTTTTAAAATGTATTAAAAGTTGATGAAATGCCAGGTAAGAAATCCCCTGAGAAGGAAATCAAAAAGACCGCAAGCCTCTGCCCCGAGTGCCTCAAGATAGTCCCTGCCCGGATTTTTGAAAGAGAAGGGAAGGTCTGGATATCCAAGGAATGCAAAAAACACGGAAAATCTGAGGAAATCTACTGGGGCGACTACGGGATGTATAAAAAGGCGGAGAGATTCGCCAGGGACGGGAGGGGGGTATCAAACCCCCAAATTGAGAAGAAAGTCCCTGTATGCCCTAAGGACTGCGGGCTCTGCAATATCCATAAATCCCATACCGCCCTGGCCAATATAGCGGTCACGAACCGGTGCGACCTTTCGTGCTGGTACTGCTTCTTCTATGCAAAGAGGATGGGCTATATTTATGAGCCCTCCCTGGGCCAGATAAGGCAGATGATAAGAAACCTGAGAAACCAAAAACCGGTACCCTGCAATGCCCTCCAGCTTACAGGTGGGGAACCGTGCCTGAGGGATGATATTGTAGAAATTATAGGGATGGCAAAGGAGGAGGGCTTTGACCATGTCCAGCTCAATACGAACGGGATAAGGCTCTCCCAGGACCCGGAGCTTGTAAAGCAGGTCAGGGAGGCGGGTGTGAATACCCTTTACCTGTCCTTTGACGGGCTCACACCCAGGACAAACCCCAAGAACCACTGGGAGATACCCGGGGTCATGGAGAACTGCCGGAAGGCCGGGATTGGAATCGTCCTGGTCCCCACCCTGATAAAGGGTGTTAATGACCATGAGCTGGGTGACATGATAAGGTTCGGCTTCAGGAATATAGACGTAATCAGGTCTGTAAACTTCCAGCCCGTTTCCCTGGTGGGCAGGATGCCCAAAAAGGAAAGGGACAAGTTCAGGCTCACCATCCCTGATGCGATTAAGAAGATAGAGGAGCAGACCCAGGGTCAAGTAGGGAAGGAGGACTTCTACCCTGTCCCAACCATAACACCGGTTACCCGCTTCGTGGAGGCCCTTACCAAGAAGCCCGAGTATGCCCTGACCTCCCATTTCGCCTGCGGGATGGCAACCTATGTATTTGACGTGGACGGCACCCTGACCCCCATAACCCGCTTCGTGGACGTGGAGGGGCTCCTGGCATATCTGGATGAAAAGGCAGAGCAGATAGAGCAGGGGAAGAGCAAATATGTGGCAGGCCTCAAGCTCCTCTGGAAAATCAGGAGCTTCATAGACAAAAACAAGGCCCCAGGGGGCTTTTCCCTGGGCAAGATAATATACAATGCCCTGATAAAACACGACTACAATGCTTTAGGAAAATTCCATTACAAGAGCCTCTTTATCGGGATGATGCACTTCATGGACCTTGCAAACTACGATATAGAAAGGGTCAAGAGGTGCTGCATCCATTATGCTATGACTGATAACAGGATTATCCCTTTCTGCGCCTTCAATGTAATACCCGAATGGTACAGGGACAAGAACCAGGAAAGCCAGGGAGTTTCCTTCGGGAAATGGGAGAAGAAGACAGGCAGAAAGCTAAAGGATGATGCATACAAGAGGGATGTCAATGCCCTGATAAAATCAGCTGCTTACAAAAAGATTTATAAACCCGCCAGGGGATAATAAAGCTATGATAATTCCTGTAAGGTGCCAGACATGCGGAAAGCCCATAGGGCAGTTCTGGGAGAAGTTCCAGGCAAGGATTAAGAAGGGCGAGAACCCCAAGAAGGTCCTGGATTCCCTGGGGCTGGAGAGATACTGCTGCAGGTCTGTTTTTCTCACACATATAGATTTGACCAGGAAGGTAGGGGTCTTCGGCAGATAACTGCAAGCCTTTATACCCCCTCTGTTAATTATATAGATGAATCCGGAGAAGCGATACAGGGAGGCCAGGAAGGGGGTTCTGGCAAGCATCCTGGGAAATATCTTTCTGAGCATCTTCAAGCTGATTGCAGGCATACTGGGAAACTCCATTGCCGTTATTGCCGATTCCATTCATTCCATTTCTGATATCCTCACTTCCATAGTGGTCTGGATAGGCATTAAGTTCGGGAAGAAGCCTCCTGACCGCTACCATCCATACGGGCACGGGGACCTGGAGCCCATAGCAGGGCTTATAGTGGCTATAGCATTAGGAATAGTGGGGTTTGAACTCCTGAGGCACGCACTCTCCACTGCCATATTCGGAACCTACACCACACCCGGCGCAATAGCTATTATTGCGGCCCTGGTCTGCATATTCCTGAAATACTGGATGTTCAGCTTTGTTAACAGGATTGGAAGGAGAATCAATTCCCCTGCCCTTATTGCCGATTCATACCATAGCAAGTCGGATTTCCTTTCCTCTATTGTGGTGGTGGCAGGGGTCGGGGGAGCAATGCTGGGATTCCCAATCCTGGACCCCCTGGCAGGATTCCTTGTGGGTCTCTGGATAATAAAGATAGGCTATGATGTCGCAAGGAAGAACATAAGCAACCTGATGGGAACAGTCCCTTCCGAGGATGTGCTAACGAAAATAAAGGACACTGCAAGGAGCGTAAAGGGGGTTAAGGGCTTCCATGATGTCAGGATGCATTACACAGGGCCCCATGCTGTTGTGAGCCTCCATGTAAAGGTAGACCCCAAGCTTAATATATCCAGGGCGCACGATATTGCACATAATGTGGAGGACAGGATAAGGAGCAGGGTAAAGGAAGTGACAACCGTCCTGGTCCATACAGAGCCGGGATAGGAGACTCATTCCCCCAGAACCCTTACCAGGACATCCCTATCCCTTGGCCCGGTGTCCAGGTTGACCAGGAATATGCTCTGCCAGGTCCCTAAAACCAGCCTGCCCTCTTCCAGGGGTATGGTCTCCCCGGGTCCCAGGAGCATGGCCCTTATATGGGAATGCGCATTATGGGGGTGTTTATAACCACCTTCAGGAGCGAGTTTTTCCAGTGTCTTCTTGAAATCCTCCATAAGACCTGGTTCATTCTCGTTTATAACCACTGCCCCTGTGGCCCCTGGCACGAACACCAGGCATATTCCCTCCTTAATCCCAGACTTCTCCACAACCCCTTCCACTTCCCCTGTTATATCAACCAGGTCTGGGCCTGCCTTTGTTGGAACCTTCAGGATTTCCTGCATCAGAAAACACCTGTTTATATATTGGCTTCAGTTTCTATAAATTGGCATGCCTTCCCGCTCGACCCCGTAGAAACTGACCTCCCCGTTCAAATCGTATTTTTTCTTGACCTGCTCCTCTATGGCCACGTTTGCATCCACGGACATTGCCATATGGTTTCTGTCAACAAATCTCCTTCCCCCGGCATCAAAATAGAACCTCCCTCCTTCCAGGTCAAAAGCCATCTCAAAGTCCATCTCACCCCCGGAATCATACCATTTTCCTATTTCAGGGTCATAGAAATAGTCCTCATCCTCTATTGTGACCGGGACAAGCCCCTCTTTCCAATTCCCCACTTCCCCCACTTTTCCCATTTTAAATTCTTGGAACAGGGATTTATAAATGCAATACTGATGTCAGACACGGCTTTGGGAAAGGCTTATAAACTTTATATATATTTATAGTGAAACAGAGTATAATTAATTAGGGTTTTTGGCATGAAAGCTGCTAAGGAATTCAAGATAAAAGTGGAGAATGTCGTCGCATTTGCCGTGCTTGGCGTAGACGTATCTCTGGACAAGATTGTGAAATCCGTTGAAAACGCGGAATATGAACCAGAGCAGTTCCCTGGTCTGGTCTACAGGACAACAGACCCCAGGGCTGCAGCCCTGATTTTCAGCTCAGGGAAGATTGTATGCACGGGCGCGAAGTCCATAGAGAGCGCAAAGGTCGCAATGAGGAAGGTAGTGGACAAGATAAGGTCCGTGGGGATAAAGGTCCCGAAGGATTTCCCAATAAAGGTGGAGAACATAGTTGCAAGCTCCAAGATAGATGCCCAGCTGAACCTGGAGGAGATAACCTTTGCCTTGGAGAACGCGGAATACGAGCCCGAGCAGTTCCCCGGCCTGGTCTACAGGATAACCGAGCCCAGGGTTGCATTCCTTCTCTTCTCCTCAGGAAAGATAATCTGCACCGGGGCCCATTCCCTTGCTGACATCAGGAGGGCCCTGAACAAGCTCAGGGAGAAGCTGGAGGCCATCGGCATAAAGGTCACACCCGCTGACGGTTAATGGACATTCTCCCTGTTATGCTAAATATTTAATACTGCAAATACAAATCTATATTATGGCTCTGAGCTTCAAGACCCTGAGTATAGGCATAATCGTGATGTTTGTTACAGGCATGATGCCCTTCTCCGCAATAATAATACTTTCCATAATGGGGGCAGAGGTCCTGGTCACTGGGATTCAACAGATATTCTTCTACCTGGGATGGTTCATAAACCCCGTGATGATGGTAATAACAGGCATAATCGTGATGAGGATAAGCAATTCCTGGGAACTGTCCAGGGGTGTGCTTGCAGGAATCATCATGGCCCTGACCTATACAGTAGTGATTTTGGTTATACAACTAACCTTTACGCCTGGAGGGCCCCAGTTCCTGCCCTTCTCAGGCATAGAGATGCCTGGGGGCTACATGAACATCTTCTATGAAATGATTCTGAAGGCATACATATTCTGCATAGCAGGGGGCCTTATAGGGGCATACAGCGTGTCCAGGCACACTGAAAAGAAAACCAAAGGAGAATCAGTCCCTGGCGGGATGCGATAGTGCCTGGTGCCTCCCCAAAGCCGGGAATGCTTTTAAATTTAAACATCATATTCTTTCTGTAAAGATTATTTTTCCCTGGGGAATTGTTATGGCAGAAAAGACCGGAAAGGGCGGGGCACGAGGTAAGGAAGCTGAAAAAACCAAGCCCAAAATGGCGGAGAAGGTGGTTGAGGGGCTTGAAGGCCTGGAAGGGATTTCAGAGGCAGAGCTAATCGCCAGGATTAAGGAGTTCCTGAGGAAGAAATACTACAAGAAGCTCCTTAATGCCTCAAGCAAGGAGACTGCGGTGGTTGTGAAATACGGGGACCTGGACAAGTTTTCGCCTGAGCTGGGGGATATGCTCAGGATTGAGCCCGACAGGTTCCTGTCTGTCGCCTCAAAGGCCATAGAGACAATAGATTTGCCCAATCCGGTCAAGATGAGGGTTTCCCATTTCCCTGACATGACCCATATAAGGGATTTGAGGGCAAAGCACCTGGGCAAGTTCATATGCATTGAAGGGATTGTAAGGAGGGCCTCGGAGATAAGGCCCGAGATTATGGAAACGGTCTGGGAGTGCCCTGAATGCGGGGAAAGGATTACCCAGCTCAGGAAGGGCAGCTTTGTATCCAGGCCCTTTGAATGCGGCAACTGCGGGAACAGGAGGGGCTTCAAGCAGACAGCAAAGAACATGATAGACGCCAGATGGATAACCCTGGAAGAGCCCTTTGAGCTGGTGGAGGGGGAGAGGCCATCCCAGCTGAACCTGGTTCTGGCAGAGGACCTGACTTCCCCTGACCACAGGAGAATGACAGAGCCCGGGAGCAGGCTTAAGGCCTCAGGAATATTAAGGGAGATACCCAAGGGCAAGACCTATGATGTAAAACTGGACTTCTTCATGGACACAAACCATATAGAGCCCACAGAAGTGGGCTGGGAAAGGCTGGTGCTGACAAAGAAGGATGAGGAGGAAATCCTGAAAATGTCAAAGGACCCAAATATATACCGGAAGCTTACTGCCTCCCTGGCGCCCTCCCTGTACGGTATGAATGAGATAAAGGAGAGCATAATCCTCCAACTCTTCAGCGGGGTTCCCAGGACCATGAGGGATAAGACCACATTCCGCGGCGAAATCCACCTGCTTTTGATAGGAGACCCTGCTTCAGGAAAGACCCAGCTCATGAAGCTTGTCCCGCAGATAGTGCCCAGGAGCAAGTATGTGTCAGGCAAGGGCACGACGACGGCTGGCCTCACTGCTTCAGTAATAAAGGACGAGCAGTTCATGGGGGGATGGGTTCTGGAGGCAGGGGCCATGGTCCTGGCGAACAAGGGATTATTATCAGTGGATGAGTTCGAAAAAATGGATCCGAATGACCAGGTGGCAATGCACGAGGCCCTGGAGTCAGGGACGGTTTCCATTGCCAAGGCCTCCATAGTCGCAACCCTCCCTGCCAAGACCAGTGTTCTGGCCGGGGGGAACCCCAAGTTCAGCAGGTTTGACGACTACCAGTCCATAAGCAAGCAGATTACAATAGCAGATACGCTTCTTTCCCGTTTTGACCTGAAGTTCATACTCAGGGATGTCCCTAATGCAGAGCAGGACAGGAAGGTGGTGGACCATATCCTGAAAACCAGGGAAGGGAACTATGAGCCTGCAATACCCAAGATAGAGCCGGACTTCATAAAGAAGTATGTGTCCTATGCAAAGCTCAACTGCAAGCCAATCCTTACAAAGGAGTCCGGAAGGGTTTTGAGGAACTTCTATCTCAGGACCAGGAAGAAGGCAGAAGCAGAGGGGGCTCCCATACCCATAACCCTGAGGCAGTTCGAGGCCCTGATGAGATTATCAGAGGCATCCGCAAAAATCCAGCTCAGCCCCGAGGTAAGGATGGAGGACGCCAAGAGGGCAATAAGGCTTATGCAGTATTCACTGAGGCAGCTTGGCATGACAGAGAGCGGGGAAATAGACATTGATAAATCAGAGGGCCTGATATCCTCTTCCGAGAGGGGAAAGATAAGGATAGTGATGGAGATAATAGCCGAGCTCTCCAAGACGAAGAAGCAGATTGCCAGGGGAGAGATAGAGGAGGAAGCCAGGAAGCAGGGCATTGAAAAGGACAATGTGGATGAAATCCTGGACAAGCTCAAGACAGACGGCACGCTGTTCGAGCCCAGCCCCGGATATTTGGAGAGGGTTTAGCTTTTCTGAAAATTTTCATAACTCCCCTATTTAAAATTTTGTGCCCAAAATAATATATGATTTTTAGGTTGGGGTAGCTGAAGATTATGCCAGTTATTGAGGTAAGCCCGAAAAGCGGAATCCCTGATGTGAGGGGAGAGGAGATAAAGACATATATAGAAAATATGGGCATTCCTGTTGATTATGTCAGAACAAGGACATTGTATTTTTTCTCTGATGAATTAAATCCTGAACAGGCAGATAAATTTGGAAGTGTTTTGCTGGCAAACAGTGTGGTTGAAGACAGCAAATTTCTTGGCGATGCTCCTGTTTATGAACAGCCGGAAATCCCCAAGGATTTCAGGGGCTCCTGGAAGGTAAGGGTTGGCTATAAAATGAAGCCATTGGTAACGGATATAGGGGGCGAATCAACAAGGCTTGCGCTCCAGAGAATTTTTGGCATTCAATTGGACCAGGTAAGGAATATTAACGAGTATGAGATAAACGGAGATTTAACAAGGGAGCAGATAGAGAAAATCTGCAAAGAAGAGAAACTGGCTGACAGCAAGGTCCAGAACTATGTCTGCATCCCTATGGGTGATGAAAATGGATGAGAAGCTATTATTTGAGAATTTCCTTAGCATGGATGAGGGAGACCTGGAGAAGTTCAGCAAATTCCACAACCTTTCCTTCCTTCCGGGCGAAACGCTTGTGGTCCAGAACCATCTGAAGAGTCAGCTTCCCCGCTATGGAGCAGAGGGGACAGGGGTTACATCCGAGCTTATTGAACTTTCCCTGGAGGTAACTGGACAGTCCTGGTGCGAGCACTCTGCACATGGAACTGGAAATGGAAACATCACCTTGATGGACTATTCCAGGCCAAAACTGAGAAAGGTTACATATAAAAACATGCTGAACGACACCATAATGGATGCCACAAGAAAATTAAATAAGCCATGGCTTATTATGGCATTCGAGGATGACGCCGGCGTGATTGAATTTGTTACACATAAAGGAAAGAGATATGGTTTTGCAGGCAAGTGCGAAACACATAATTATCCATCCGGTGTGGGACCATACGGAGGTTCAGGCACGGGCCTGGGCGGTGTCATAAGGGACCCTTATGGTGTTTATGCTGATGTAAGGCTTGCTTCCTTTTTACCTGTCCTGCCTCCTCCGGACACGCCCCTGGAATTTGTCGGAGAGGACAGGAAGCTGCCTTGGATTTATATGACTGAAATAAACAGGGGCAACCAGGTTTACGGGAACGATATGGGCATCCCAACCGTCCTGGCAGCATCCGTTTTCAGCAGGGCCAATGTCAATAATCCCCTGGTTTTTTGCGGGGCATTCGGGCTCCTTGACCTGGATTACTACGAGCAGACATTAAGAGAGGGCGTCAAGCCCGGTGATATTGTCATGCTTATAGGAGGGAGGACAGGAAGGGACGGCATACATGGTGCAACCCTTTCCTCTGTGGGCAGAAAGGCTGATGAAAGTTTAGAAGCACTGGAATCCGGTGTTCAGATACCGAATCCCATAGAGGAGCAGAGCTGGTCTTATTTCCTGGTTGAGGACCTGTTCAGGAAAAGGATAGTAAAATACTCCCAGGACTTCGGCGGCGGGGGCCTGTCTTCCTATGCATTTGAAATAGGCAAAAAAACAAACGGGATTGATATTCATATTGACAACATCAGGACAAAGGAAGAGGGCATGACAAATCCTGAAAAAGTCATATCAGAGTCCCAGGAAAGGCATGGTGTTGTTGTAGACCCTGCTGATGTTGCCTATGTTGTCAATATCTTTGAGAGCCATGGGATAGATGCCTACCCAATAGGCATTCTAACAGATACAGGAAGGGCCAGGATTTATAACAATGAAACAGACAAGAAAGTCGTAATGGACATGGACCTCAACTTTTTGCATGGCGGCAAGCCAAAGGTCAAAAGGACCGTAACATTCCATGTAAAGGACCTGCCCGAACCAAGCATAATCGTCTCTCCCTCTCATGATTTAACAGATGAGCTTAAGAGGGTCCTTTCTGACTATACGGTCTGCTCAAAGGAAGAGCCCCAGATAAGGATTTTCGACCACCAGGTGCAGGGAAGCACGGTTATCCCCCTATTAACGGGTCCGAACTTTGACGGCCCAAATGACGCTATTGTTTACAGGCCCATACCCGATTGCAATGCAGGCTGGGTAATATCCTATGATACTGATGTGAGAAAGAGCATGAAGCATTTCGGCCTTGCTGTCAGGGCCATAGTAGACAATGCTGTCAGGAAGACCGTGGTTCATGGCGGTAATCCGGATAAGATGACGATTTTTGACAATTGGTGCATGGCCAACTGCAAGGGCGATGACGAGGATTTGGGAAGGCTTGCCATAGGTTTTGAGGCATTCAGGGATTGCATGAATGAGCTTGACCTCCCCTGCGATGTGGGGAAAGACAGCATGAACAACCATTTTGAGGACAAAAAAACAGGAAGGCTTTTCTATATAGCCCCCACCCTCCTTAGCCACTGCAGGAGCGTGATTCCTGATGTGAGGACTGCTGTCACGAGCTTTTCAAAAAGGCCTGGTAATCTGGTTTATACCCTAGGCGTTACCAAGCCTGAATTGGGGGGCAGCATACTTTACTGGATACAGGATTCTTCAAGCGAGGAAGAGCCTCCGGCAGGACATGATTATTACCATATCAGCGGCTATGTGGGAAATGAACTCCCTGTCATAGACCTCAGGCGAGCCGGGAAGAGGTACAGGACTCTGCACAAGGTCATAACAACCGGGATATACCCCAAGGAAAAGATTATCAGAGCAGGTAAAGCAATAAGCCATGGCGGCATCGGGGTTGCAGCCGCCCAGATGGCATTTGGGGGCTGCCTTGGTATGGAATTGCATCTACCCAACCTGCCTGCTGAAGGCAATATGGAGGACTGGCAGGCACTCTTCTCAGAAAGCCTTGGCAGGGTATTGGTTGAAATACCGCCAGAGAAAAAGTCAGAGTTTGAAGATAGGATGGGAAATATCTATAAATACTCTATGGCCCAGGTTGGTGTGGTAACTGATTCACCTGAACTGACAATCTACGGGAGGAATGACAAAAGGGTTGTGTACGGAAATATAGAGGAATTCAGGGAGGCCTGGAAGGCCCCCCTAAGGGGATGGAAATGAGAAGGTTTA
>JAUXAV010000040.1 GCA_030619735.1 Candidatus Aenigmatarchaeota archaeon
TAAACCTGGATTCCTCTGACGGGGGGTCAGGGGTTTCTGAATGCGGATTTGCAAACGAGACCAAGGTCTATGTATGGGAATCATGCTCTGCAGGGCCATGGACAAAATCGCCTTACACCCTTTCTGGCGGGGAAGGGGTGAGGACCGTTTATTTCCGGGTGAATGATACTGCTGGGAACAGTGTAGAGACATCCGATACCATAATCATGGACACCACAGACCCCATAGCCTACTTTGAGCCGCCGCTTCCGGAATATATCGGTCCAGGGCATGATGAATGGGAAGGGAATAAGGATGGTTCTATCGCGGCCTTTAATGTGAGCTGGACTACTGATGATATTTCCGGGGCAAAATCTTTCCAGGTTCAGTACAATACAAGCACCATGCCCCTGACGAATTGGCCCATAGAGGGAATTGGAGTTGAGCTTGAAGGCTCTGTTGCTTCCTATGATTTTGATTCCATACAGGAAGGCCAGGTCCTGGACCGGTCAGGGAACAACAACGATGGCACTGTCTATGGGAATACAAAGCTCCTGATGCGTTTTGATGAGGATGATGGAGCAGTAGCCAATGATGAAAGTGCATACTCAAATGACGGCGCAATCTATGGGAATACAAAGCTCCTGATGCATTTTGACGAGGGTGATGGAGCAGTAGCCAATGATGAAACATTCTATGGTAATGACGGAATCCTCCAATCCTCAGAAAATCAGTTTGGAAGCGGGGAAGCAGGGTATTGGCATGCTGATGTGGAGCAATTAGGAGCTATAGATGGTTTTTCAGATGTTGGTAAATCAGACAGCCCTGGCGGTTGCTGTGAGGATATATTTACAAATCAATTTATGACTAGTGATTTCCCTGGATGGGCAGGTCCTGGAAAATATCTTTATATGTTCTTCTGGTTTAAGGGGGATACCCTCCCTAGCTGGGAAAAGCGAGGAACCTGGGTTAAAAGCCCAGCTCCCGACCCTAATAATTATCAATTGTATATATTGAAGAGTGACGGACAAAACATTAGAAATGAGTATTACAGGATTTATTATACTGCAACCACAGTTAGTTATATTGCAGACCCTGTTGTTGTAAAAGAAGATGATTTGCCAGCTTATGTTACTGGGAAATCAGGCTCTGCACTGGAGTTTGACGGGGTGGATGATTATGTTGATTTAGATGATCCAGCAGATGGAAGTTTGGATTTTGGAACAGGAGACTTTACTTTAAGTGCTTGGATTAAAACTAGTACCACTGGTGTACTACAAGATGTTATTGATAAAAGGGATACTGCAGGTTATTTGATGGGAGTAAAAGATGATAATAAAGTGCATATATTTATAAAAAGTGGGGCTAATTCTGTTGAAATGTTATCTACTTCGACTGTAACTGATGGAAATTGGTATCATATTGTGGGAGTATTTGACAGGGATGGAGTTGCATCTATATACATAGATGGTGAATTAGATGGAACCCCATTGGATATATCTTCTATAGGTGATGTAAGTAATAGTGGAAAAGCTATAATTGGCTACCATGACCCTGCCCTTGCTTCTTCTTGGGGTTATTTCAACGGCATCATAGATGAGGTTTCAATATATTCCAAGGCCCTTTCCCAGGAGGAGGTAGAGGCCCTTTACAATGAGAGCAGGGCGAAGTTCATTGAGGAGGTGCCGGGCAGGTATGGGAATGCCCTGGAGTTTGATGGTGTGGATGATTGGATTCAAGTTAATGGAGATGTAAATATGGTTCAAAGTGCTATGACTATTTCATTATGGTTTTATACAGATAATAAAGATACTAATGAATATTTTGCTGATAATCGTGGTCCTGGAACATGGTGGTTTATTAAGAATTATAGTGGGGGCACTTGCGGTAGTTTTCCGGGAAATATATGTTTTAATGACAGAGTAATGGCTGAAGATTCAGACTGGAATACTGGAGAGTGGACACATATAGTAGTAACAGATGATACTACTACTGCTAAAATGTATATTAATGGAGAATTAGTAGACACTGGTACAGGACAGCCAACAGATATTACAACTAATCTAAGATTTGGAACAAGATATACAAATTCTGGTTACTTCAACGGCACCATAGATGAGGTCTCAATATACTCCGAGGCCCTGTCCCAGGAGGAGGTAGAAGCCATTTATAATGAGAGCAGGGCGAGGTTCATTGAGGAGGTGCCTGGCAGGTTCGGGAATGCCCTGGAATTTGACGGGGTGGATGATTATGTTATGATTCCTGTTAGCGAGAGCCTGAATTCCACAAACGCCACCGGCGAAGTAACCATTGTTGCATGGATTAAAACCTCAAAAACTGGCACCATAATTGATGGATATGGGGCATCTAATTACGGGCCCCTGTTCCGGGTATCCGGTTCAAATCTTTATTTTATCACTTATGATAGTGTAACTGCAAATAGTTTCACAGGCACTACTACAAGTTTTAATGTTATAGATAGCTCATGGCATCATGTTGCTGTGGTAGCTGACAGGTCTTCAGGAAAATTAGAGTTCTATGTTGACGGCGTTAATGAAAGCATGATTGACAGCACGCCAGGAAACCAGTGGGGAACAAGGGGAGACTTTTATATAGGATGGAGAAATAAAGTCGGCCAAGAATTCCCTTTCAACGGCACAATCGATGAAGTGGCAATCTACAACAGGGCCTTGACACCGGATGAGATAGGGATGCTTTACAGCGGCACCGACAGGACGGAATGGACATTCGGGCCTGAAGAGCCTGTTGATGTTGAGTTTTTGGGGACATATTCCTTCAGGGTAAGGGCACTGGATGGTGCAGGGAATCTTGGTCCTTGGTCTCCCTTGAGCTATACAACTATTGTTGATGTGGACAGTCCTGAACTCAATTTTACTGCAGTGGACCAAGTCGGTAGGAATCTTTTGGGTGTGGGCCTTGTATCGCATGAGGATGTTGATTATGTTGTAGTAGCATCCTCGGCCATGGATATCATATTGGGTCTTAAGGAGCATTATATTGACTACTGCAAGGTTTATGGCGAAGTTGAAGAGTGCAAAACTGAAGACTGCGGACCCAAGGGGCCTGAAGAGGTAAGCTCCTGCGGTGTAACCATAGATTTTGAGGAAAATACCGTTATAAAGCTGAGGGGGACTGCAAGGGACCTTGCAGGCAACTGGAATATAAGTCCTGACAGAAACAGGTACTGGTTTATAACAGACCATGCACTTGTGAATTTCATTGCCAGACAGCTGGATATAATTATTGGCGACAGTGCAGTGTTAAGGGTCCAGGTAAGGAATATACAGAATAGTTTTGACAACATAACACTGGATCTTTCAGGATATCAGCTTGCCAGCTTTGCTGATACAGGGGAAGGGGAACTCAGCTCTGACAGAAGGAGCCTCTGGATTGGGCTTAATCCCTATGAGGAGAAAGATTTGTATGTAAGGGTGTTTTCATCATCCATTGGGGAGTCCAAAATCCATCTTAATGCAACCTCTTCCCTGACAGGGGACGGGGAATTATGCTGGGATGTGGACTGTGTAAAGGATTCTGACATGGTTTCTATAACCATTGGCTACACATTTGAATTCCCAGGCCTTAACATCTGGGGCATTCTGCTGCTTGTGATGGTTTCCCTGATTGTTTATTCCAGGCTGGAGAGAAAGCTGTTTTTATAACCAAAGCAAAATATAATTATGGACAAGGATGCGGATAATGAGCAGGTACCCAGGCCTGAAGGCAGGGATTCTAAGAGGAATATAAAGATTGCTGTTGTGTTGGTCCTGGTTCTGTTTTTTGGCGTGGTTTTGTATTTGTATCAGGAGCAGGCGGGCGGGTCCGGGACGAATGCCTCACAGAATATACTGGATACAGAGGAAGCAAGGGAATGGATATCCAGTTGCGAGATTGAAAATTTTTATATCAAGCACAAGTGCCCGGACCTTTTTTATTATGAGTATGCACTGAAGAACAGCAATGAAGGCATGTGCGGATTTATAAGCGACGGGCAATTAAGGAAAGACTGCATGGTTTATTTTAAACTGACTTAGTAAATATATAGAAGGGGATTTGGATGAGGGCAGGGGCTGTATTGCTGATATTTGGAATGTTTTTAATTAGCATCTTTGGGTACATGATTTTAGTTGCTGCGTTTACCCCTTTAATAAACTTCACACCACCAACACCTGCTAATGCAACTACAACAACAAATACATCAGTTGAGATTAATATTTCAGTAACAGAAGCTGATTTGGATGAATTCAAATGGAACTGGAACGGAACCAATTACACCTTCTATAATGATTCATTAGTGTTGATGATGAATTTTGATAATGTTAGTGCTTTGGGTGAATGTACTGTAAGAAACCAAGCTGACTGTGTTATTGATGTTTCTAAATATGGCAATAATGGAACATTAGGTAATGCGACTGCTGGAACAGACCCAACATGGAATGCTACTGGCAAATATGGAGGGGCGTTCGAGTTTGACGGGACTGATGATTATATTAATATTAGCTATGATGATAGCCTAAATATTACACAAGCTATAACTCTTTCGGCATGGATAAAGTCAAATATTGATTCAAGATATATTTTGGCAAGAGACCCGCCAGCTGATTGGTTAGGTATAAATAGTTCACACTTGGATGATGCCAGTCATCCGGGGTACTTTGACCATCTACTCACCGAAGCGTTGAATGGGAATGATTATTGGAGGTGTGATGATGATGAAACCCATTGGTTTATCGTAGATTTGGGCGAAACAAAAAATGTCCAAAAAGTACGTGGCCGTTCAGACCAATATGGTGACCCAGCTAATGTAAATATTTATGTCTCCAATGATAAGGAGAATTGGGGAGCGGGGGTTGCTACTGGTATTACTACTTGGAAAGATACATCAGAATTTGTTGAGATAGATACAACTGGTAAAGAAGGTCGATATGTCAAAGTTGAAATAGTTGCTACTGAGGATCCTTTCAGCTATCTTGCATTTGGTGATGACCCTCCTTTTACTATCTTTGATGTTTATGAAGGAAAAATAACAGTCCCTTATGCCCTAAACACAAAGAACGGAGGAGAATTCTTGATTATGAATAATAGTACTATCTATAATGTTACTGCCAGCGGAGACATTAATGATGGAAATTGGCATCATATATCTGCCACTTATAATGGCTCTACAATGAGTTTATATACTGATGGGGCATTAAAAGCTACAAGCACAAATTACTCAGGTGACCTCCCAACAAATGATGGAGCTCTATGGATAGGTGCCAATTACAGCTCTGTTGATTCTGCTAATTTCAACGGCACAATCGACGAAATAAGAATCTGGAACACAAGCTTATCAGCAGATGAAATTTACGAACATTATGTATCTAACCTAAATAAATATGATACAGATAAATGGTCATTTTATATAAATCAAAGTAAGAATTCAACTGATAGCTTAGATATTGGGACTTATACATATCAGGGGTTTGCCAAGGATACTAGTGGAAATGAAAACTCAACTGAAGAAAGGACTTTAACTATAAAAACAGATATAGTTTATCCTTTAATTAATTTTATTGCCCCCACACCAGCAAATGGAACATCAACAACAGATATATCAGTTGAAATAAAAATAAACATAACAAATGCTGATGATTTGGATGAATTCAAATGGAACTGGAACGGAACCAATTACACCTTCTATAATGATTCATTAGTGTTGATGATGAATTTTGATAATGTTAGTGCTTTGGGAGAAAATGATACTTATGTTGTTGATTTGAGTAAGTATGGGAATAATGGAACTGTGAATGGAAATCCTGTTATGAATTTAACAGGGGGGAAATATCATGGAGCTTTTGAGTTTGATGGTGCTGGGGATTATGTTGATGTTGGAACTTTAGATGGTTTCAAGTCTGTTAGTATGTGGATAAGGCAGGGGGTAAGGAATCAGTATGATTATTATTTCTCACATTTTTATTTTGGAATATATGCTAGTGACTCTCCTTTTCCAGGAATACTAACCTTTTATGACGGCTCTTCAGATTTGCATACCACAATAAATATGGATGATTATGTTGGTGAATGGGTTAACATTATAGTTGTTAAGGAGGATGACGATGATATCATTGTTTACTTTAATGGCATTATAGTTGGACAATCGACAACAGCGGCTGTTATTGATTCAAGGAATGTTAGATTAGGTAGCGGTAGCGGCGCATTCCATTACTTCAATGGCACCATCGATGAAGTCAGAATCTGGAATAGAAGCTTATCAGTAGCAGAAGTATATGAACATTATGTTTCTAATTTAAATAAGTATGACACAGATAAATGGGAATTCTATACCAATCAAAGCAAGAATGCAACTGATGGATTAGATGATGGAGCTTATACATATCAGGGGTTTGCCAAGGATACTGCCGGGAATGTGGGCGAAAGCGAGGAGAGGACTGTTACTGTTGAAGAATTAATTGGTTTCTATTGTATAGTGAGGTTGGGTTCATGTGCTGGGGACGAAGTCAATCTGTTCCAGATGAGTTCAACAAGTGATGCGCATGCATCTGTTGATGATTCCTATTCCTATAGGGTTTGCTGCGGGGGTATTTCAGGCCTGGGAAAGAGCTGTTTTGGCAACTATAATATTGTTATGAGGCTTTATGATACAAGCAATTCCCATGCAGAGACAAAAGAAGCCAATTCAGGCCAGTACAATATTGATGTGTGTCTCAGTTCTCTGGGTTCTGTCAACTGCCTTAGTTCTGACTCCAGCTGCCCTGCAGACTATATCTGTGTTGCATCCATTTCGGACTGGAGCAATGCACACGTAGGGGACTGCAATGCATACAGCAGGAAAATCTGCTGCTCCACACTATGGAATGTTTCACTCCTGGAGTACCCGCTTGTGAATTTCGCTGTGCAATATATTAATATGCTTATTAGTGATAGCGCATTGCTGAAGGTTCAGGTAAGGAATCTGCAGGGAAGCCTTGACAATATAACACTGAACATTTCTGAGTATGATTTTGCCCATTTTGTTGATACAGGGGACGTGGATTTGAGTCCTGATAAAAGGGTTATGCGGGTTGGGTTAAATCCCTATGAGGAGAGAGAGGTGTTTGTAAGGGTCTACTCATCATCCATTGACCAGTTCTATCTCCAGCTTAATGCAACCTCTTCCCTGACAGAGTACGGGGGATTATGTTCGGGTCCGAACTGCATGAAGGGTTCCGACACTGTTGTTATAACCGTTGGCTACCCGGTTGAATTCCCAGGCATTAACATCTGGGGCATTCTGCTGCTTGTGATGATTTCCCTGATTGTTTATTTGAGGGCGGGAATGGGGAAACAGATAGCTATTTAATTGTTACTGGTGAAATAATAATTAACCATAGGAAAGGTGGTCATTATTAAGGGAGTGGATGAGTTTGTATGGGTATTTATTGCGGCAATAATAGTCCTGATAATAGTCGCCCTGGTGGGGCTGTATATGGGAGGGGGCGGGATAGGCCCTGTCGCTCCTGTTTCAAACTATACGCTCCTGGGCAACTTCTCCCTGGGAAGGGTCGGTTTTACTGGCTCCTCTCCCATCAGGACAGAGAATATCGGCTCCTTTATAGCAGGGGAGCCTCAGGTGGAGAGCATAAAAAGCGTGACAGAGCTGGGGATTGCAACATCCCTGATAGGTATAGAGAGGAGGGAGTATACCCTGGGGATACAGGAGGAGATTCTACCTGCGGTAAGGGAGGTTAAAATCTCTTTTGATGTTGATGAAACCAATCTTTACGGGAACCTGGTAATTAAATGGAACGGTAAGGCTGTCTTTAACAGGAAGGCCTCTGTGGGTCATTACAGCCTGACCCTGGAAAAGGATATTGTTAAGACTGCCAATAGTCTGGAGGTTTATGCAGAGGGGCCTGGGCTTCTGTTCTGGGCGTCCAGTATCTATAACCTGAAGGACTTCAGGGTGAACCAGGTTTCAGGGCTTGCAAAGCTCTATCCCTTCTCCCTGAGCTCAGGGGAACTGCAAACCCTAGACAAGGGAGAGATTAGCTTTGAACTCGGGAAGAGGGACCCTGGGAAGCTTCTGATAAAGGTGAACGGCATAACGGTTTACTTCAAAGAGCCCAGCCTGGTGGAGAAAATAAGCTTTACATATGCTGATGTCCCGTTCCTGAAGGCAGGGAACAATCTGGTTGTCTTCTCCACTGAAACAGGAAGCTTCAATATAATGGATGCGGAGCTTAGCATCTACTCCCTTACTAATATCCAGGTAAGGAAGAGGAGCTTTGATATGGACTCTGATATGCTTGAGGAGTTCGGGATAGGGATTCTGGAAATCCGGGTCGGGAAAATCGTGAAGGAGGGGGATTTCCAGGTAAGTATAAACAGGGAGGACCTTGCGGCCCCTGTTATGGAGGAGGGCATGAACAGGATAATATTCGGGAAGAACCTGCTGCAGGAAGGCAGGAATGACATAGAGTTCTCAGGGACCGGGGCATTTGATATCCCGGAGGTCAGGATAGGGTTTGAGAAATAGTTACCGCTATGGTAATAATTTTTT
>JAUXAV010000176.1 GCA_030619735.1 Candidatus Aenigmatarchaeota archaeon
AAAGATTGGGCTAAAAGCCACTCTTGCAGACCCCATCAAAGTCCTAAGAGGATTAATAAAACTATGGAACAAATGGTAATTGAAACCAGAAAGCGTTTAGAAAAAATGCCTTATGCTCAAATAGGAGCATTTAATATTTGCTGGCATTTAAAGCAAGAAGGAAAAATTCCTCCTTCCCTTGCTACCTTAAATAGAATTATTAAGCGAAACAACTTGGTGCATAAACGAACTAAATATTCTCCCAAAGGGGTCAATTATCCTTCTTTGGAGATTACCCGAAGTAATTACTTACATCAATTGGATGTAGTTGGACCTAGGTATCTAAAAGAAGATGGACGATTCTACTCAACTAATATCATCGATGCCTATGACCGCCGGAATAGTATTAATCCTGGCCGTAGACAAAACAGGATGGCTATTACCAAGGCTTTAATATGTTCCTGGAACACTTTAGGCATACCCTGCTATCTGCAGATGGATAATCAATTACCTATGCGAGGGAGCAATCAATACCCTCACTCTTTTGGGCTAGTCATCCGTCTCTGTCTGTCTTTAGGTATACAACCCCTCTTTATTCCTCTAAGAGAACCTTGGAGGAATGGAATTATCGAACATTTTCAGAATGTCTTTGATAAGATGTTCTTCCGGACTCAGTATTTTAAAGACTTTAGCCATCTTTACAAAAAGGCCAAAGAGTTTGAGCTATTTCATAATCAGAATCATCGGTATAGTACTTTAAAGGGTATGACCCCTAATCAAAAGTGTTCCGGAGACATCAAGCTTTTACCTGCTTCCTTTAGGCTTCCTAAAGAGTTAGCTATTGTTCCAGGATATGTACATCTTGTCCGCTTTATAAGGAGTGATTGTATTTTAGATATCTTTGGAGAAAAATATATTATGCCTGGCAATGTAGAACATGAATATGTCTGGGCTACTATTGATACTGTCCAAGAAAAACTGTTTATATATCATGATTCTAAATTAGTAGTAGAATATGATTACTCTTTACCAAAAAGCTCTATTGATTTATCAAAGATCGACCTCTAGGGTTCACGATGTCTTGATATTTCGTTATCTCTAGGGTTCACGATGTCTGTGTATTATAATGACCCTAAGAAGGGTTCACGATGTCTGTGTATTTAATAACTATTCACTATCGACTAACTAACGGCTAATTCTACCAATTCCCTCTTTCAACTTCTCCACCACATAATCTATCTGCTCTTCCTTCAAATTATTAAAAAACGGCAAGGCAATTGTCCTTCCCGTCACATCCTCAGTAATCGGAAAATCCCCTTCCTTACAACCAAACATCTTCCTATAAAACGGCTGCAAATGAATCGGGGTAAAATAAGGTTTACATTCTATGCCACCTTCTCTCAAAAATCTAATAACCCTATCTCTATCTATTCCCTTCTCCAACCTGATAACATAAACAAACCAACTCATTCTGCTTACATAGGGAGCAATAAAAGGAACTTGTACTTCCTCAACTTCCGCCAACTTTTCCCCATACATCCCCGCAACCTTTGCTCTCTTATCTAAAATCTCCTCAATCCTCTCCATTTGAGAACAACCTAAAGCTGCACTTAATTCATCCATCCGAAAATTATAGCCCAACCTTTCATGATCCAACCATTCTCCACTCTCTCCTCTACCTTGATTCCGAATACTCCTCGCCAGTCTGTCCAACTCTTCATTATCAGTCACCAGGACTCCGCCTTCACCGGTACTAATCTGTTTGTTCGGGTAAAAAGCAAAAACTCCCACCTCTCCTAAACTTCCTGCTCTCTTACCCTTATATTCCGAACCCAGTGCCTCAGCAGAATCTTCAATTAACTTTAAATTATATTTCTCTGCAACTTCTTTAAATCTATCCCAATCTGCTGGTTGTCCGAAAGCATCTACCACTAACAAAGCTTTTACTTTTGCCAGTTCCTCAACAGACATATTTTTCAATCTCTCCTCAACTTTATCAGCATCCAAATTCAAAGTTTCTTCCTCAATATCTACAAATAAAGGCCTGCCCCTCTCAAACAAGATACAATTACTGGAGGCAATAAAACTAAATGGAGTAGTAATGACTACATCACCTTCACCAATCCCCATGCCTCTAATTATCAAATGCAACGCGCTGGTTCCACTATTTACTGCTATAGTATATCTTGTCTCTACATAATTGCCAATCCTCTTCTCAAATTCCACCACTTTCGGCCCGATACTTAAATGCCTTGTCTTCATAACTCCCACAACTGCTCCAATATCTTTTTCTATAATATCCGGACTGGATAAAGGGACCTTCATAAACTTATTCTCCTTCTATCTTTTTTATCATCCTAATCGGTACACCTGCGACCACAACATTGCTAGGCACATCTTTATTTACAAAACTAAACGCCCCAATGATTGAATTTTCTCCTACAATAACC
>JAUXAV010000014.1 GCA_030619735.1 Candidatus Aenigmatarchaeota archaeon
AATAATTAAATATGCTGGAGGAGATACTGGCGGGCCTGAGCCTGGGAAATCCCATAGCGCTTCTTGTTAATCTTATTGTTTCCACCATAGTGGGGGGAATCGTCTTCCTGGTTGTTGTGCAGGTGTTCGCAAAGGCCTTCAGTGAGGAGGCCAGCATAGGGAGGGCGTTCCTGGTTGTGCTGGTGATAAATATTATAAATATGCTGGGAATATTCAGCCTGGTAACCCCCTATCTTATGGCCATTCCCTTTGCAGGCTATATAATGCTGATTCTGCCCCTGCTAATCTGGATAGGGCTTGTGAAGGCATTCTTCAGTGATATGGAAACCCTGCATGCCGTGGTGATAGGCGTGGTTGGCTATGTCCTGAGTATAATAGTGTTCCCCTGGGTTACAGGGCTTGTTATGGGATACCTGCCCCTTGTTTAATCATTTTTTCTTGCCCTTGTATTCCTTGTTGATTAGTTCCCAGATTCTCTTTGCCTTTTCCTCCCCCAGGCCGGGGACCCTTTTCAGTTTATCCGGCTTGGCGGTGAAGACCTTCCTGACGGTCCTGAACTTCTTTAGAAGCCTCCTGCTCAGGACGGTATTCACATGAGGGAGCCCTGCGACAAGGAACTCCTGCCTCTGGGCATGGGTCCTGGCCTTCTTGGAGGCCCGGATGGAGATGCTGTTGCTCTTTTGGATTTGCTCCCTTCTGGCAATCCAGAATATCTGGGCAGCGGATTCCCTGGAGTTCTGGGTCCAGATTATGGGGATTCTGGAGTCAATCGCTATATGGGCCAGGACCCCACGAATGCTGTTGCCATGGATTCTCCTCTCCAAGAACAGAAGCTCCGGGTTGCCCTCAATCATCAGGACAGGGCACTCAAAGCTTTCCCTGAGATTTGAGAGCTGCTTGAAAATCCTCTGGTCTGTTATGCTCTGGAGGAAATCCGAAATCCTTTTCCTTTCAATCCCCACCCTCTCGGAGGCGATGAAGTCTCCGACCTCCAGGTTCTTCCTTACCACCTCGGCGCCAAGTTCCTCCAGGTAGCGGTTTATAAGGGAAGGAGATTCCCTGTTGTCTGCAAAAATCCTTATGCCTTCTGCGGGCAGGAGAGCCTGGGCTTTCATAATAAGCTATTGTGTTGCAAATTTAAATCTTTCCCTTTTAGTGATATCATGGCAGAAAAATATATTAAGGCAGGAAGTATACTGGTCCCTGAGTCTGTGGCCCCTGTTAATGTTAAGGCCGAAAATGAAATACCGCTATCATTCTGGCAGATGATGACAAACCAGATGTTTTATCAGAGGGACAACTCCCCACTGGAGCTTATAAGCACTCTTGGAAGCCATGACCCGCTACTGCCCAGGGCAGCGGCAAGGGACTTCCTAGAGCGTCAGGTAGATGGAAACGTGCATGAGATAGGGCCCGGGAACTTCCATTTTGCCAGGACCTTTATGGATGCAGTAGGGGATGTTTCCTATTACGGGCATGACTTCTCTGACTCTTCTTATGTTTTTGCAGAAAGGGATTTGGAGCCCTACAAGGGAAGGATTCATTTCAGTAAGACATCAATAGACGGATTTCCAGAAAAGGTAGGGGACGACCCCCTGAATCTGATAATGGTGGAGGTTCTGGACGACACGCTTACTGAATTCTTCACCCTGCACGAAGAGACAGAGTATATGCTGTGCGTGAAGCCTGAGATGAAAAGGGAGGTGGAAATACCCAGCAAGGCAATGGCAGGCAAGATGCTGGCCTTGAACGGGGACTTCTCCCTGGCCACACAGAGGATGGCTTCCAAGGGCCTTGACAGGAAGTATTCTGCCCAGGAAATTATAGAGCTTATTGACTTATCCAACTGGGGAAGACTTGGTAACGTTCATCCTGCCTTCCTGAAGCATCTGGAATATAATTTTAAGGATTTCATACCAGCAGCAGTAGACAAGGTATATGACTGGCAGTGGAAGCGTATGCCCAAAGCCTTCAGAGAATTCGGGGATGCTGTGATAAAGCGGTTCAGGGAGGAATTGGCAGAAGCAGAAGGCATCCAGAAGTCCATGAAGGACCCTGAGCCTTATGTTTTGACGCTTCCGCTTGCCGGCCTGAAGCTCTTATGGGACCTGAAGGATAGGAAGGCCCATATAGATTTCTTTGACTACGGGAGCGATTCTCTGGATTACTGGGTGGAACCATTCAGTACATACAACGGCCAGATAACCGCTACTGTGAACTTCGGAATTATGGATTATGCTGCGCAATGGCTTGGATTTGACACTAAGCTGGAGAAGAACCAGGATTTTATAAAAAGGACACTGGGTGAGGATACTATTCTTGCTGGCTACCATATCGGAAGGGCTATTAAAAATCCATTGCCTGTTCATAAATTGAAGGAATTGCTATATGAAGCGTTTCATTCCAAGGTGAAGGAATTGTCCCCTGATGTGGACTGCACAGTGAATAGTATAGATTGTTTGAGGGTAAGAAGAAGGGACTATGAAACATTTATCAAGGCAGGAAAAGAAACCGGGTTTATTAAATCGGATTTTGAGATATCAGAGGGGAGCTACCATCTTGCAGTCCATAAATAAACAAAGCTTATATTCCAGCCAAAAGAATTAATTATTATGAAGAAGATTATAGGGGTCGGGGGTTTGCTGCTGGTTTCAATTCTGTCAATGCTTTTGCCCCTGGCTGCAGGGCAGGGGGAGGTAACGGTCTATACCATACCCGGGAGCATATCTGTTAATTCCAGCTTTCTCTGGGTTGCAGAGGTTCCGCCTGGGCTGGAGAATGTCAGGGTCTCCTGGGTCATTATAGGGCTTGTGGAGAGCGGAGCCCTGGGCGCCTTTGAGAAGCTGGCGGATACCAAATGGTTCTGCAATTTCGGCATAGAATGCGGACCGAATCCCTTTCCCATGGCAGGGGGTCCCTATGATGCCAATATATATGTGACATCAGACAGCGGGGTGATAACGGAGTCTCATGCCATAACCGTGAGCGACCTGAAGGTTGACCCCCATTTATACCCATCAGGGAATGATGTCCTGGTCCAGGTGTATGTCACTGAGTTTGTCAGCCTGGCATATTCCCTGTATGACGCAGATACCCTGGAGATTGTCCAGATTGGGGGTGAGCCTGCAGAGGACAGGAACCTGGCATACTGCAACTGCCCTGCAGGGTTTTATAATACCAGCCTTTCCCTGGAGAACGGGAAGTATTACATGTCCTTTGAGGCAACAACAACGGATGACAGGAGCGGGGGCTCCCTGGAATACTTCACCATTGGCGAGGAGCTGAGTCCTGTCTCGGTTTCCCTGGACAAGGATGAATATTTACTGGGCGAAAGGGTCCTGATATCAGGGACCACAACCTTTACCAGCGCCACCGGAGAGATTAAGAGGAACGGGGCCTCGGTAAGGAACATGACCTTCTCCCTTTTCTCCAGGGGCGAATACAGGGAATTCTCCTATGATTATCTCCCGGGCGAAACAGGCAACTACGAGCTCTATGTCTTTGCCGGCTACGGGAATGACAGCGCCTCCCAGACCCTCAGCTTCTCTGTTTCAAGGCTGCTGGATATAACCATACCGGACATCTATGTAAATGAATCAGGGACCCTGGAAAAGAACTTCACTGTCAAGAACCTGGCGAACCAGACCCTGAACATAACGGTTTCGCCTGATGATGAGCTGAAAAGCTATGTGACGGCAGGCCTGGATGAGGGCTCCCTGGGTCCTGGGGAGAGCGCCACCCTTACCCTGTCCATACGCAATATCCTGGGCTCCAAAGAGGGCAAGATTGTCTTCCATACCAATCTGGTGGATATTGAGAAAACAGTAAGGATTAAGGTGGAGGGTGTTGTTGAGGAGAATCCCCGGATTGGCGTATCACCGCTGGTATGGAGCGAGGAGGAAGGCTATCTCCTGGGAGAGGTAAGCAAGACATTCACCATAGAAAACAAGGGGACAGGGACCCTGAAGGGCTTTGACTATTCTGTTGAGGGGATTGAAACCGATATTGTAATAGTGACATTCCCTGAGAGTGTGGGGATGGTGCCGGATTCCGGGGACATGGGGGTTTCCGTGGACCCTGTGTATTCAGGGAGATACAGGAGGGTATTGAGCGTCACAAGCAATGGAGGCTCGCAGGACATCCTGATAGATTTGCAGTTTTTTGATGACATAAGCACTGGTATAGACGACCTGGAATGGGAGATACAGTCAGTTGTTTCGGAGCTTACCGGAAGGGGGATAGAGGTCCCCTATGCGGTTACAGAGCTGGCATCTGACCTGGCACAGGCTGAAACCGACCTCGGGAACGGATACTATGCCAGTGCAAACAGGAATTTTGAGAATATACAGGGGAAATGGGACGGGGTTAAGTCCATAGTGATCCTGCTGCCTGCCGCAGGAGGGGATTTGTCCCTGGTGCTGATTGTGGTCGTGGTCCTGGTTGTGGCAGTGGCGGCGTTCTTTTTGTTCAGGAAGCTCAGGGGCAGGGGCGCGGGAAAGAAGAAAGAGGGATACGAGGAAACAGAGGAGGACCTGGAGGAGGAGTTCTACTAAAACCAGTCCTCTTCCCTTTGTTCAAAGGGCCTGGATTTCTTATAGAATATAAAGATTAGGGCGGCTATTATCACTATTATTGGTATTGCTATTAAGAGGGGATTAAGGGGTTGGGGCTCCTGCTTTTTTCCATTGACCGGGGGTTTGAAGCCCTCTGCATCCTCCAGGAGGGTGTCCATCTTCTTGTAGTTATCGGGGTCAAAGCCCCCTGCCCTGTAGTCAGCAAGGAGTTTGTCTATCTCAAAATCCAGCTCCTGCCTCTTTACTTCGGTTAGGTTCTTCTTTATCACATCCCATCTCCTCAGGATGTCGGATTCTATCTCCTTTACCGAGAGATATGCCTCCTGGCTCTGTTCGATTCCTCCTGAGCTTACGCTGAATTCTATTGTATACTGCCCAGGCTCCTGGCTCAGGGGGGTGATATTGACCCCTAATTCCTTCCTCTCGTCCTTCTTGACAGAGACTGTTTTCCTGGTCCAGTCCGCCTGGAGGCCTTCCGGAAGCCTTATCTGCACATTAAAATCAGCCTCATCATCCCTGTTCTCTATGAATATTGTATAGGGTATGGGCTCTGCGAAATCCACTGAGAGGAACTGGGGGAAGGTGAAGACCCCGAAGCCTGACCTGGCCAGGCTTCCAACTGAAAGCGTGGTGTTTGCCTCCATCAGGCAGAAGGGTATGTCGCAGTACCTGTCCCCTATCTTCGCCCTTGCCCTTGCCTTTATCTCATGCTCGCCGGAATTAGGGGCCTTCACCTCAAGGGAGACGGGCTCTGCCCTTCCGGTTTCAGGAATCCGGACCGAAACCCTCTGGGGATTAAGCTGGAGGCCGGAAGAAAAGGTTATGTCCAGGTCAAGACTGTTCATGCTCTGGACGAGAAGGGTATAGTTTATCCTGGTCCCGGGCAGGGCCCATTGGACGGGCTCCAGGAATGAGATATAGAAAAGATCCTCATACCCGTTTATAAGCTCGCAGGGGTTCTGCCCTTCCGGCTCCCTGGATTCCCTGTCCTGCCTTTCGGATACGCATATTCCTCCCTGGAATTCCCTGTAGAGGCTCATAGCAGAGGCCTTTATGGTGTAATAGGAGAAATCGCCCTCCTGCTTTCCCTGGGAATAGAAGCATATTGGCACCCTCACTATATTGACAGCCTCTGCAAAGGTCTTTATGTATTCCAGGTTTACAGGGAAATCCGAGGCTGTCTCCAGGGTGTAGTAGCCCTTTGAAAGGGTATTCAAGTCAATGGGAAGCCTGGTGGTGATGCACCTGGAGTCTTCCGGGGGGATTGTAAAGTAGAAGTTGTCCATTAGGGCCTGGGCCGGAAATGCAAGAAGCAGGAATGCCATTATTGAAACAATTAGCCATTTCATTGTGAACCTCCTATCCTGAATTCATACTCCCCGCTTGAGCCACTTGTTCCCAGGATGTCATCGCATTCCACCTTCCATTTATAGCTTCCGGGGAGGAGGTCATAAAGACTGAATTCATATTCCCTGTCTGTTTCCGGGCTCGTCCTGCTCTGGACAAGATTATCGTTCACAAGGATGTTGCACGAATTCATCTTCAGGGGGTGGCTGACCGAATAGGCAAGGGTGATGTTTCTGTTGGTCTGTATGGTCCCGTTGGAAGGTCTCTCCAGTTCTATAATGGGTTCTGGAATCTCCTCACAACTTTCCGTGTAGTTCAGGAAGGGGATTATGTCCGAGACAATATTGTAATACCTAGTGCTGTTGCACTCTACTTCCATGGTCATGCTGTTCCTGCCCTGGAAGAGCTGGTCGGCTTCCTTGCTGAGGAGGAGGTGCTCGCCTGTGGTGTTCGCCTCCTGCTTTACCATTCCCTCCGGGGTGAGCCATAAGCCCCCGGAGCAGTTCAGGGGGGTGAAGTCATACCGGATTTCCAGTATCTCGGAATTGCACACGGTTTTGGTATATTTCCCGCTGAAATTTCCATTGGCCCAGACCAGCAAGGGGATAGTCCCTATTACATCATCACCAACTATGCTCATGGTGTCCTGGTCTATCCTTTCTATCTTCTGCTTGAGCCTGTCCTCCAGTCTTCCCATCTCATACTCTGCCCATGCCTTTATCAGGGCCTCAATTATCATCATGGCTATCTCGGCTTGCACCAGCATCCAGGTGGTATACTTCGCCCTTGCAAGGAAGGATATTTCCAATTTCTTATGTAAGGCAGCCAGTTTTGCATTTGGATCTATGCATGCACAGCAGGCAGGATTATATGGACCGCAGCAGGCTGCACATGCCTTGGCTGCGTCTGCATGGAATGAAAACAGTGCTGCATGGGTTCCGGCCTGCATGAAATTGAAGAGGGTCCAGGCATTATAAATCATCATCAGGGTTTTTACAACTTTCAGGATGGCGTTGATTTTCTCCATGGTCTTTGTCATCTGGGCAAGCTTGTCTCTGAGTGACTGGAGGTCAAGCTCCTCCCCCAGGTCTTTGCCTGTGATGTCAAGGCCTATGTCCAGGGATATCTCCTCTGTCCTGGTTTCGCTCATCTCCATGTATCCTATGGAGAGGTAGAGGGAGAGGATTCTTTTCTCCTGGAAAGACTGGTTCCTGTTCATCCTGGGGAGGAGTATGGTGCAGTCCAGGCCCTCCTCCTCCGGCAGGCATGCCATCCCCTTGTAGCTTTGGTTTCCGAAGATGAAGAAATAGTCGTTAATCCAGTAGTTTAAGGGGGCGTTCTCTATATGGAGTTTCAGTTCAAGGAGGTCCTGGAATGTGCATTCGTTTTCGTATATGTAGCATTCCAGGAGTGGGGAAGGCTCCATGCTGTCCAGGACAAGCCTTATATCGCTTGAGGGCACGCATCCTGTCCTGGAGCAGCTCTGGTTTTCAGGACAGCCGCAGTCACGGCAGCATGTTGCCTGGCTCTCTCCGAGCTCGCACAGGAAGTTCCCGCATTCCACAGGGGGCTGGTAATAGAAGGTCAGGGGGTTGTAGACCCTGCTGTCCTTTGGGAAGGCAAAAAGATAATTCCTGGTGTCAGTAAGGTTGCCGGATTCCAGGGTCCTGGTGAAGTTAAGGCTCTCCCCGTATTCTGTTATAACCTTTTCTGCCTCTATCTGGTAAAGGCCTTTACCCTTAAAGTCTGCATCCTCAACCCAGTTGACGGGAATCATTCCGTAATCGGATATCTGTTTCTCTGCCTCCCCTGTGTCCGTATTTATGTCAAGGTCCAGGGAACCGAGGTCCCTGCTCCTGAAGTTCCCGTTCTCATAGGAATCCCAGAACCCTATCCAGGATGTTGTATTGAGCATGACCAGGGTCATTATGCTGCCTTTTCCGTTCTCAACAGCATCCCTTAGATTAATATAGGTGTCTGAATAACTCTCATACTCTATGGGCTCCTTCCTTATGCATTCCATTGGACTCAAGCCACGGCAGGGGAAGAGCAAAACCCTCCTTATGGAATAGTCCCTGTTTGCTGTGATGTTCAGGAAGACCCTTCCGCTCTTTACATCAATTATTTTATTAATGAATTTGTTGGCAGTGAATGAAAAGGTTCTGCTCTCTCCTCCAAAGACCAGGCTTATCTCTGTTGCAAAGACTATGGGGAGATTCAGGAGTAGGAAAATCACCATTATGCTGGAAAGCTTCACTATCGTTATATTCTGCAGTCGCATTTTGTCCCCGTTTTCGGAAGTGTCTTGAATATTACCCTCTTTCCACACTGCTCCTCAAGTTTTGCAACCTTCTCCTCTGGGGTCCCCTCTGTTCCCAGGCCGCATTCGGTGAGCAGGGGGTCCAGGACCAGGCGCTTGTTTCCTGAATTGCAGCTGTACAGGTGCACAAAGTCGGCATACTGTAAATACCAGACTATCCTTCTTTCGATTTTTTTGTCGCACCAGGTGTAGATATGGCACTGTTTCGGAGGCTTGTCATCCGTCACATGGTCTATTTCGCAGTCAGACATCACTTCAAGCAGCCTCTCCCTGTAGTACGGGTACTCGGGATGGTCAAAATCAAAGGTCGGCAGGAATGTATAGGAGGGGGCATTCACATACACTTCCCTGGTTGTTGGCTTCTCCTTCAGTTCATATTCGCCCTCCATAACGCCTGTTATTCCCTTCTTTTCCTGCTCATAGAAATCCGAGGATGTGGAATAATAACCCGGAGGCAGGTATCCTATGTTCACTGCGGAAACCGTTTCGTTTTCTGAATTCACGTTTCCTATATAAGCCTTCTCAAGCTCCCAGGGCAGGGGATTTTCCCTTTCAAATTCCGCAAAAACATAATCCTTTACAGCCTTCCTGTCAAGCCGGTAGTTGCAGCAGTACATGTCCTGGAGGCAGTTGGTGCCCTCAAATCCGGAGCTCAAGCCCTGGAAGGGGTCGGGATAGGGGCAGGCCTCCTTTTTATAGCTGACCGGATAGTTGTAGAAGCTTGTGACAAGGAGGGGCATCTCTATCAGGGTGACTGTCTTGTTTGCTATTTCCCCTGAGCCCGTAATATCGTAATGGAATATGTATTCCTTATGGAATACGTTCAGCTCCGCAACGCCGCAGGGTATCCCTCCCTCCACGATTCCCTGGGAATCCGTTTGCTTTCCTATCTGGCATGAGCCGAAGTTAGCCCTTGCCCCCTCTATGGGGTTTCCGTCGCTGTCAGTAACCCTTATCCTTGCCTGGCAGTTCCCTATATCGCAGGGGTTCTCTGTATGGTTCCATTTCATCTCCACAGAGCATGAGCCTATTGCGCTCTGGTAGATATAGGGCATGACCCCGAACTGGAAGCTGTAGTTCACGGCATCCGTGAATTTGACAACAAGGGGCTGGTACCAGGAATACCTTACGTCATACTCCCTCCTGCACACAGGGACAACGCTGTGCAGGACCTTGTTGTTTGTAATCACCACGGGGTTCTGGGTTGGCTGGAGGCTGTCCTGTGTCAGATTGCCTATTGGGAAGAAGTCCACCTGGTACTGGGGGTATTTGTTTCCGTTAACATCCGGCATGTAGTATTTCAGGAATGTCCTTTCGGATTCCGGGGGAGGGTCCTGCCAGAGGACTATGTGGCCCAGGGAATAGCTCACCATCCCTGATATTACCCTCTTCACCTCATCCCAGGTCTTGTATATGGTCTGGCCGCACTCTGTTAAAACGCCCATATTGGGCAGGAAATTGGGATTGTTTATATGGTCCGTATCCTCATAGGAATGGTAGAAAATGGAGGCAATAAAGGTCTCAAAATGCCTTCCCTCCAGGTTATCCCCTATGAAATCGCTTGCGAAATTATAGAGGGTGAGGAAGTCTGAATCCATGTCGATTTCCAGCGGCAGGTCCAGCTTGTATCCCTCAATTGTTATGTGCATCCAGACCCTGATAACGACATGCCTTGGCGACAAGATTACCTCCACATCGCTTGCATTCATTTCCTGCTTGAGCACCTGCTTGCCCTGGAATTCCTCTGCCTCCCAGGTGTTCAGGTATCTCTTCAGGCCCTCTCCTATATCTTGGGTTACATTGTCCAGTGAGGGTATGAAGCCGTGCTGGCACATCTGCCAGTATGGAACTTCCCCTTTTCCGAAGTCTATGCTGGGGCTCGGGATGTTCAGGTAGCCGCCCTGCCTTCCTATTGTTTCCAGGGTTTCATAAGCTCCTGTGTATATCCTTTCCTCCACCCTCTCCCTCATGAGCTTCTTGAGCCCGCCAATCCCGCCTGTTTCAGGCCCTTCTATTACAAGCTTCTGCCATGCGAACAGAATTACGATTGCAAAGAATATTGCCAGGGCCAGGATGATTATTATGCTTGTCTGGGCCTTTCTTCCCCTAGTATTTTTCAAAGCCATACTCCTCTTCCTCCACCCTCCTGCTTTTATAGAAGTAGAATAGGAGTATCGCAATAACCGCAACAACCGGTATGGCTATAAGAAGGGGGTTGAGGCCCTCTGGCTCCTCCCCGTTAGGGGGGGTCCAGTTCCAGGGCTGGGACTGGTTGACCTCATTCAGTAGGTTTCCGAATGAATCCATCTTGTCGTTATAGCTCGCATCCCCGTAGTTTTCAATCCATCTGTCTATCTTGTTCTGTGCGTCGCCTGAAAGGTCCTCCCTCATCCTTTCCAGATCCTTCTCCAGCTCCCCCACTGTCAGGTATGCCTTGGCCTGCTTCTTTGCATAGGCGGTTTCCACCTCTGCGGTAATCTCATAGTATTTTTCCTCAGAAGGGGTTATGTTGAATGTTATGTCCCGGACCCCTGATATGGTCATGGTCCTGGGGATGAAATCCGTTTCCAGGCCCTGGGGGAGCAGGAGCCTTGCGTTATAGGCCTTTGCCTCCTGGAAGTTCCTTATCCGGAGGGTGTACAGGACAGGCTCCATTACTTCTATATTGTAGTTTTCAGGGAACAGGGTTATGGAGAAGTTTCCTGACGAGGGCTTTGCATCCCCTGCAATAAGCTTTGCTGAAACGGATTTGGAGCAGGAAGGGAAGTTGCAGTTCAGGATTGTGGCCAGGATTTCCACATCGTATTCCCCCTTCTGGCTTGGGGCGGTCAGCTCGAAATCAATCATGTAGGGCTCATTGGGCTGGAGCTCTATCCTTTTCTTTGCCCCGTACATGGAGGTCAGTTCCAGTGTAAGGCTTGCCTGGGACTGGAGGAAAAGGGTGTAGGATGCCTGGCTCCCCGGGTTCGCATAGAGCCTTTCCGGCTCTATCCCGAAATCAAATATGTCCTGCATTGAATTGACAACACCGCATGGGTTTCCCGAGCCGGAATCCAGGTCCTCCTGGCTCGCAATGCAGACCCCGTACTGGAATTCCAGCTTCTTTCCCAGGGCCTCCAGGCCTATCTTAAAACTAAGGGTCTCATTCCCCCTTTCAGGAGAGGCTATGCATATCGGGAACACAACAGGGTTGTCCTGGTCTGTCGTCACCCTTGCCCTGCTCAGGTCGCACCATCCGCAGTCAGAGGTTATGGTGAATATGGTCTTTCCTGTTATTTCCCCCCAGTCATCCGGTATGTATGCATTAACGCATCTTATGCTGTTGGGAGGCATTGCCAGGTTCTGGTTGTTTGCAAGGGCCTGTATGGAGGGCATCAGAAACAGGGCTAGAGCTAGGAAGGCTAAAACACCAAGACCCCATAACCCCTCTTTAATCATATTAATAGTTAGTCAGGGGGGAATATAAAATTTCTGACTGCAGGCTCTTTTTACTTAATATGCTTCTGCAGTTCAGTTTTCCCTGTCTTGGCAAGCTTGAGCGCTGATTCAAGACTGCCCTTTACAGAGGCCGGGGCGCCAGCTGGGAGATTGTCAATAACATACTGTATGCCCTTTTGGCTGCTTATTGCCTCATTCAGCGCATTCATTACCGGGGTTGCATCGCACTTCCCGTCTTCGCATTCGTCTATGACGAACTGAACATTGTTGCGTGAAGCTATAACCTTATCAGACAATTCTTCGCGGCTTGGGTCTTTCATATAGTTGTCCTGTATTACACTGTTCAGTTTCTTCACCGCTGGCGTGAAATAGTCTCCTATTATATCCCTTTCCTTATCTCCTGCCTTGCCTTCAACCTTATCACAGGTTGATTCGTATTTTATCCCAAGGGACCTTGTTGATGATGCCCCGTTAGCTATCAGGAATAATCTGTAATGGCCCTCACCGCATTCAAAGAAGGATAATGCGGGCATGGGGTTATTCTTTGTTGGCAGGATTTGCTTCATCTCTGCCTCGCTGTAAAGTATATCCATGCCTCCCGGGCATATATCTGCTGTTGCAGGCATCTGGACCCTTAGCCTGAGCTCTGAATACTTTCCGTATGAGTACTTGAAGTATATTGACCTGCTGCCGCATGTGGAGGTTACAGCACCGAGCTTGCCAAGCTCATACATGCCAAGAATCGGCTCCACCCCGACACCTCCCTTGTAATAGGGCCTGCCGAGTTCAGGTGTTATGCTTTCTATGTCCCTTTCTATTCCTCCCAGGGAGTCAAGGCAGCTAAGGAGCTGGTTGGTGCAGGATTCAGGGTTCTGGTCGCACTGGCCCCTGCCCATGTAGTTCTCATACAGCTCCATGCATGTCTGGAAGGCTATGTATTTGGTCCAGACCTGTGTAAGGGATGTGAATATTGAAATCAGCAGCTGGACCATCTGGCATACCGTATCAACAATATGCAGTCCTATCTCCAGTGCCTTGCCGTACTCATTGAAGAACCTGCCGAAACCCCTTGCAACCTTGCCGAAGAACCCTGGCACTCCATAACCGCGCTTTATGTCGGATTTCCTGGTCTGTATGAGTTTCCCGTTCTCCCTGGTCTTCATATCATCCCCGGTTATCCAGTTTTTGTTGCCGTTGGCATCCTCATACCACCATTCCCCATCATGCTTTAATTTTGCCATCTCACCCAGATGGGACTTGTGGTATACCGTCCCTGTAAGGTCTCCCCTTACCGTAGCACCTGCCCAGGGCTCGCCCAGCCAGGTTGAGGTGTCCACATAATCATCCGTGCGCTGGAAGGTCCCTACTTTCCCATAGTTCCCGACACTGAGGGGCATATTCGGGTGTTTTGCGTTCCAGGCATCCACCTCAGCTTTCAGCAGCTCTGTCTTTGGTGTTGCGGTTGGTGTGTCTCCCCAGCTGTTGGTTTTATCATTCCATTCGTAGCCTTGTAATTTCTTGGCGGTCCAGCCGTTCGGGGCATAGGATGAAGTTCCTGGATAAGCCTTGCTTGCAATATCTTCTGACGGTTTTGGTATAAAGTCCTTTTCTATGGCAGTGAGTTTGCCAAGGCTGAATTCTCCGGCTGCATAGGATTCCGGGAACTCTATCTTCAGATAGTTGTCCAAAACCTTTTGCTTTGCAGCAGTCTCGCTGGTTGCCTTTACATCAAATCCCTTTCCTGTAACACTGTCATATACCTTATATTGGGTTTCCGCCCCTGTCCCTGGTATGATTATTATCTTTCCTTCAATAACCTGGCCTGAGGAGGCTGTTTGAAGGGACAGGATTTCGCCTATTTCAATAGCGCTGCCAGGGATGCCTGCAACCCCTGTGCCGCCCCCTAATTCAGAGCTTACCCCCTCGCCGCCGAAGGCATATGACAATCCTCCGACTATTGCTGTTAAAAGGACCATAATCAGGGTAACTAGGCATACCTTGAGCATCAGCTTTGTTAGCGCCATGCCGTCCTCTATGAAGTCCATTACTGCCCGCATCCTCTCCTTCACATTCTCCTGGATTTCCTTCATGGAGATGCTTTCCTGGTGTATGGTTATTGTTGGGATGTTTGTTGAAAGCTCCTTGAATTCCTTGCCATCAGAATAGGTTACAAGGGCGAAGAGCCTGTTTTGCTCGATAGTATGGGTTCCCCTGACGCATTCAGGCAGGGGGTCAAGATGGATTTTGAGGTTGTACATGTGCGGGGCGGATACATTCGGTCCCTCAACCACTTCCATTCTTTGGGAGCTTATGGATGTCCCTGTTTCATTGATATTCAGAACATAGTACCATTGCTGGACACGCAGGTCAGAGGGGGCATTCATTATATGTGCGCTGAGCTCCACTTCATGGGGAATCTCGCAACTCTTGTAGGTTGTCTTTGCGCTGTCAAGGATAAGGTTTATCGCGCTTGAATTGATGCAGGAGCCTGAGGGGTTCCACTGGCTTACATCGCACAGGAACCCTGTGTCACAACTGCAGTCAAGGCAGCAGGTGCCTGCATCCTCCCCTAATTCGCAGCCGTTCTCGCCGCACTTGGAGCCGCAGTATCCATAGGGGTTGTCCGCATCAGTATAGCATGTGTATCCCTCCAGGTCCCCGGTGCAGGCACGGGTTTCGGGCTCTGTGCAGTCTACGCAGCAGTTCTCCTGGCTCTCCCCTGAGCCTGTTTCGCATACGGAATTCCCGCATACATAGAGGGGATTGGAATTTATTGTAACCGGGTTTGCTGTGAGGGAGGAAGTCCCCGGGAATACGAGCTCGTACTCCTTGCCTATCTCCCCTACGGTCTTGCCAATGGTCTTCCAGGGCCTGAACTGGGGCATCTCTGTCTGGTCCGCACCAATCCCGTAAAGGACCTGGGTGTCTATCTGGTTTATCATCCCGAAGCTTGTGCTCTCAACCCACTGGGCAGGGACCATCCTGTAATCCTCAATAAAGTTCTTTGTAAGGTTCAGGTCCTCAAGCGATTTCAGGTAAACGTCCACAGAGGATGTGTCAAAGCTCCTTATCTTGAATTCCTTGGTGGCGGTTCTCTCTATCTGGTCCCAGAACCCTGTCCAGGTTATTTTCCCTCCGATATCAACCCTTACTATGGACAGTATATTGGATGTCTGGGGATACTGGTATTGCTGGCCTGAGAGGATATCGTTCCAGTTCTTTGAGACATTCACATAGGATTCAAAGGTGACGGGGTTCTTTGTTATGCAGTCAATCGGGTCCATCCCGCCGCAGAAATAGATATATGCCCTTTTTATCTCATACTGGGGCTGGGATACCCTGATTTCAAGATGGGCGTTTATCTTTGACCATAAGGTGTCATGCTCTATGCTCAGTTCCTTGCTTACCAGGCCCTGGGGGTTTACTATAACAGAATCCAGGGTGGCCTGGTTGAATATGAGGTTTATCTGCAGGGCTGAGGAAAAGGGGAGGCTAAGAATAAGGTATGAGCAAAATACCGCAACTACACTCATGAATATCTTCATGTTCCTGTTCATACCGATACCCCCTTACATGTTGCTGTGAATTCTTCTGTATCTATGGGGGTTTCAGTCATGGGAAGGGTGCCGCACTCTTCCATGGCGTCTGTGAGGTCATATATGGCATCTATGTCTGTTATCCCCTCTTCAAGGATTGGGACATAAACATAGATTGTTTTGTCTGCCTCCAGGAATATATAGGTCTGCATAAAGCCTCCAATAACATTGAGACCTGACATTACATAAGAACCCACGGTTGAGATATCCGATGGTATTTCCTGCGTTACAAGGGATGCCTTGTCTGTCTTAAGGAAATACGTATCCGAAGGTGTTTTAATATTAAGGGTAACATTCCTGTTGTTGGGTGTTATAGCCTTAACAGAAAGGTTCCCTGATATGTTGGTGAATTCCACATCATATAACTGTATTTTTAGCAGGGGGTTCCTGGAGACGTAAACAAGCTTTTCTTCTAATCCGTCAGAGGATGTGAATTCCTTGTAAATGCCATGCTTTTCATCCGAATAGACCTCAAGGGTGCTGATTCCGCAGGGAATATCAGCTATAAGGTTCCCGTTCCCATTGGTTTTTCCCAGGATGCAGTTTGAGAAGATAACGTTTGCATTCGGGATTGTCCCGTCCTTGTCCAGTACGGTTATGTTGGCTCTGCACCTTGTGAACTCGCACATCTCTATCTGCTCCATCCATTCATCAAGGTAGACCCCTGCCTGCTCCCAGTCGCCTGCCTTGTTGTCATCCACATAGACCTGCAGGGCAAACCTGAAGTTGTAGCCGTTCTCCTTCACCTCAGCAACAATAGGATACATGAGCCAGTAATGGACAAGGTAGGGAGGGGATATACACATTGCAGAGAAGGGGATTACCTCTGAATGCACCCTGACAGGGTTCGGGTTGAACTGGAACGACCTGGAGGTAAAGGGCTCGGCCAGCCTGAAGCTTACCGGGGTGCTGCTTTTGACAGGGAAGACATGCACAGGGAAGTTGCTGTTCTCAAGAACATTCTCCGGTGTCTGGCCTGCCATGTAGGTCCTTGCAAGGGAGCCCTTTAGGAGGGTTTCCACTTCATCCTTTACATCAAACCAGTTCTTGTAAAGGGCCTGCCCGCACTGGGTAAGGACACCAAAGGAAGGGACCTTGGGGTTCCCGGTGCCGTCTAATGCCCCGTACATGAATATGGATGCCACTGTGAAATGGTCCAGGTATCTGCCATCAATATTCTTGCTTGCTATCTGTGAGGCCAGGTCATAGGCGCTGCCCAGCCCTGTTGTTACCGAGAACTGGATAGGCTGTTTAAGGGAGTAGCCCTCAAGGGTTACGGGCTGCCAGACCTTCACAAGGACGCTGTCCGGGGCAATGGTTACCTCCACACTGGTTGCAGGGCCCATAACAACGGCCTTGCCCTGGTATTCTGTAATGCTCATCTGGTTTGCATAATTTTTTATGGCATTGGCAATATTGGTTTCAATCAAATCCTTGTCAGGGACAAGGCTCTGGCCCGCATACTGCCAGTACGGGACCTGGGAGTCCTGGTATGAAATGGACAGCTCTGCAGGGGAGTCTATATAGCCGCCCTGTTTGCCTACTGTCTCAATGGTTTCCAGCGCCTTGGAATAAAGGTTCTGCTCTATCTCGTTTTCCAGGGATGTCCTGAGCGCGGCCACTTCTGAAGAAGGGGGGAATATCATCTCCCTCTGGGTTGTGAAAACCAGAACAACTGCGGCAATGATTATTATTCCCAGAACAATAATGACCTCAGCCTGCCCCTTCTTCCCCGTTCCCATAGTTTAATTATTGTACAGGTTTATTTAAATCTGTTCCTGGTTCCCTGAATTCTGGTGCGGGGGATAGCTGAAACCTCGCATTTTCGCCTACAAACCAGGCAACTT
>JAUXAV010000042.1 GCA_030619735.1 Candidatus Aenigmatarchaeota archaeon
TCCAGGATCCGGACTTTCTCAATTAACGCAAACGGGACAATCAACAAGTCATTCCTGGCCACCAAAATTGTTGATGCCAAAGATCTTGCCACGGTCTATTTGACCGAACTAGGCGGCGGATATTTTATTGCGGCTTATGCAATTTCAGGAGTTCCCGGACGTCTCAGGACGTTTCATATAGCAAACGATGGCCTTACTATAACCGGACCTATTAGCTCACTGGATATAACGTCGACCGGGTTTTCCTTTCCTTCAATTATTCACCTGCAGGGCGATATCTGGGCCTTTGCTTTTCTTGACACAGGCGCACAAATTATGATTTATACCCTTGAGATTGAAACGTGGACCGAGGCCAGACCGCACCATGAAATGATTATGAAGATAGGCCCCTGATGGATTATTTACAGTATATCATCAATTCTATTCCCCTGGTTGTTGCCCTGGTCATTTGGGCGGTCCACCTCGAGAAGAAGATTACTCGTATTGAAACAGATATAACCTGGCTAAAGAAGGAGCTCCCTACATGCCGACCGAACTCGGAAGATCCTACTCTTTAGATTGGAGAGGCGACCCACCCCACATGCTCAAAGCGGACGTCCCTATTTGGTACCGGTTTTTAGAAAAGTTCGGCAGCCCATTTTTAAAGCTATACTACGACTGTCTTTTAGGAGGCCCCTTCCTCGATGCTGAGGAAATGAAAGACCCCTATAAAAGGGATTGGAGGGTTTTAAATTCAAAAAGGGCGGACGCGATCGCAGAGCTCCATGGCGAGGTCTGGATTATAGAGGTTGCAAAGGAACCAGGTCTAAGAGCTCTTGGCCAGGTGCAAACTTATAGGGCCCTTTGGCTACGAGATCCAAAAATCATGAAGATCGAGCGGCCGGTTTTGGTAGCTGACACGATTAATAAAGACTTACTAGACGCCGCAGGCATGTATGGAGTGTTGACGTTCATAGTATAGTTAAGGGTATTACTCTTACCCAGGGACGATCGTTGATTTAGGGGCCGATTCTGGCCCTTTTTATTTCTGGATCCAGGGGAAAAGGCTTAAATCATGGAATATAAGTTTCCAATTAGCTTGCCGCGCTTTACAGACGAGGATATGAAGGCTAAAAAGGCGGCCTACGTATCGAAATATGGCTACACTATATCACCGCCCAAGATATCAGAGATAATTCATATCGGATTTCACAAGGAACCGGACGACCAGGAGTGGGAGGACTTTAAATCCCGCAAGCTAAAAAGGGAGAACTTCAAAAGGCATACAGAGATCGAGGCGCTACTTGAGAGCAAGCGCGCAAGATACCGCAGGATGTTAGCATCACCCGCGCCGACTTGGCTAACAAACGCGGGTAGTGTCATGTGTTTTATGGACGATGTAAACGACTTCGCCGGCACAGCGGCGGTTGTTTGCAGAATAGCGGCCCGCTTCGCTCCTAAACTATTAACCCGATTCTTTTTAGGCCCCGCCGGTTGGCTTTTACTTATCGCTGATATATTTGGCCTATTAATGAGCTTATGGAGATTGCCCCTGTCTTGTATTGGAGCTAAAAGGCACTTTGAGGCAGTCGGAGAATACAATCCTTTTTCCAAGAAGGCAAAGGCCCGGCGGTCCAGGAAGTTAAGAAGGGTACTCCCGCGTAAAGGAGAATTGATTGAAGCCGCTCAGGTTACTGATCAGTTATTCGGTATAGGGCTTTGTCTTGGCCCCCTTGTCGGGTTCGCTCAAGACATAGTTGCCGGCACCGTCCGGACTATCAGAGGGGAAAAGGTATCCTGGCACGCTCCGCCACCCAAACCCCGCAGTCACGAACGCAACGCCCTCAGGTGCTTGCGGTTCGCTCAAGTGGTAGGGCTGGCCAAAGAGGTATTTACAGAAGATGAGCACTGGTTGATTTATGTAGTACTCAACGCCGCTACGCAGCTTATTAAACCTTACCGGGATATTTGGGATCCTTTCGACCAGGTTGAAGGCCTCGAGCACGTTCTTTTCGAGGCCCCTGTTCCCAGGTATGCAACCACAAAGTTTATCCTGGAAGAATTTGGAATTCACCCCGAGGTAAATGTCGGTTGGCCAGGCCTTGACAAAAGAGAGGCCACCGCAGAGGACTTGTGGAATTTTTACCAGCCGGCCGCAGCGGAAAGATTTATGTCTTTTTGTGTCCGGAACAGACGCAACCCCCTGGGATCCACCGGCGCACAAAACGCCTTCGAGTTCTCAAAGAATATGCTGTTATTGACAGAAGGTTACGAAACGGTGGACGAGGAGTATATCGAGCAACTGCAGGGCTGGCATAATTACTTTAGCAACGGTTGCGTGATTGATGGCTACCCGTCCGCTTTCAGACTTGGATCGTTCAGTTTTCAAGAGAGCTATCACGAGGTTGGCGGTAAGCTTCTGGCGATTCAATGCTCATGTATAGGCCCCAGGAGGCTATTGTTTGGAGCGGCCAGGCGAGGCATGTATATTGACACCCGGACATGCCGACTCTGGTTCGATACGTCATGGGCCCTGGGTGAATGTAAAGACCATATTTTTCAAATTGTGTTCCATCCTCTAACAGATGAGGGAATGGATCTAATTTCAGCCGGATTTTCAAAAATCTTTAAATACTAGCACACCCGCCGAGAACCAGGTCCTTGACTATCACCTATAACGCCCCAGGCCCCTAAACCCGCCACTCTTTAAAAAAAAGACGTTGAAGCCTTATATATTAGGATTTTAATATAAGAATAGAATGATTATATTAAAATACTAAAAATGAAGGGCTCGCCCGCTGCACCGCCCCCCGCCTACGGTGTATATATAAGCATATATACCCCCTAGTCGTGGCCCCGCCGGCTTGCGTCCATGCCCGACATAAACTACGTTTATTCTCTGCGAGCGGCCATTGCGAGCCCTTCATTTTTAGTATTTTAATATATGGCGCCGCCTGCAGCGGCACCAACCTTGAGAAAATCCTAAGATATAAGGCTTCAACGTTAAGACCTTTTTTTTAATACTAGGTGGCGGGTAGCTCCTCTACTACTTCACCAGGCTTTAAGAACTTCTTTTTTATGGTTAGAAACAACTCATCTCCAATTACTTCTTGCTTTGTTTCTTGCCACCCGAACCCTCTAATCAGGTTCACCACTCTTTCAATCTCAATCTCTTTTGGATACTCAGGCATAGCTTAATCACCCCCTTTTTTATATGCTCCCGACTCGAGCATAGTAATGAAGATCTTGAAACACTCCGGACAGATCCCGATAGAGCGTAGATCTTTTATCTCCTTAGGCAGCTTGCACCCTTGACAGGCGATAAATGTAGGGGTTTCCAGGTATACGTCAGGGGTAGGGCTGGCCCTCCCGCCGTCATGAACCTTTGCTCTCAACTCTTTAATCCTATCATCAACCCATTGACGCGCTACAAGTGAAGTGACTCCGTGATCCCTTGACATTTGTATTAGATAATCCCTGTACTCCTCATCAGGGCAGCGCATCAACTCCTCTGCTACCGATTGAGAAACTAATCTTTTATGAACTGCATCTATAAGATTATCAGGCATCTTGAGGATATTGATTCTCCTTTTGACTATGCCGGTAGATATGCCGGTTATTTTAGCGATCTGATCTATAGGCATATCAAACTGCTCAATAAGGCCCTGGTAGATCATACCTTCCTCGAGGGGAGTTAGATCACTTCTTTGAAGGTTTTCGCTTGCCCTGGCCAGGGCGTTTATTTTAGGATCGCTTTTCACTATCTTGCACGTGATATATTTTCGTTTTAGGTACTGTACTGCCAGCCAGCGCCTATGACCCGCCACGATCTCAAAACGTCCATCCTTTTCAGCTACTATGATAGGTTGTAAAAGACCTTGCTCTTTGATTGATTGAGCGAGCTCTTTTATAGCGATCTCCGGGATCTCCAACCTTGCTACTTCATCCGGAGGATCTATCAGTGTTAGCTCTATGTCTTTATACACGTCCGAGACTTGCTTCAAGCCTTGCTTTCCACTTTTCATAGATAGGACCTTCTTTCTTTTTTAACTGGTCTATTGCTTCCGCCATGGCTGGCAGGGCGCACGTATAGGAACAATACTTTGAACGTGTCTTAACCTCTCCGCCACAATTCGGGCAATTCTTTTTAACCTTCATGCTTACTTTCTTAGAGGACCTACCAGGGGTATGTCAAGGATTTCTTTTCAAGTATCCAGGGACAACCCCACCCTTTGACATCTATCATCTACAAAGACCTCTCCATTTCTTTGAGGGGTGCGCCGCTTCGCGGTTCCCAGTTGACGAAACACTATCACCACACGGCCAGGGAAACGGCACCAAGGGTGCTAAGCCCTTTCCGTGGGCGATGGTGTTTTGCTACGCATACCGTCAACTTTGGCGCCTCTCTCTGCATCATTCCTTTAAATGCTCCAGCGTTCGCATTTTCTTTTAGTAGATCATCAATGTCAAAATCCCACCCTTCAGCGCCCCAAGGCGCAACACACCGTCAAACTCACAACAGGTGAGATTGACAGGGCGCCCCAGGGCGCAACCCCCCATGAAAAGCCCGTGTGCCAAAGTTGGCACACAATGACTCCTTAGGGAGATAAAGAATGTCAGACTGTAGGGAAATCCCGATAGGAATCGGGACTTCTACCTTAATCTGAATCTCAACCACGAAGACCAAAGGTTGAGATTTTTCTCATTTCTACTAGTGGTGAAAGAGCAAAGACTATACCATCAGGTCCGGACCAGGTTGATTTAAAATACTCTCCTGGACCAGGAGAAAAAAAAGCTTGACATTGTTATCTCTATTATTACTATGGTAATCTATAACACTAAATAGGAGGGATTAAGCTTATGAATAAGAAAAGATGCAAGGATTGCGGAGGAACTTACAATGAGGAGTTTTTTAATCTGAGACATAAGGGTGGCCGCACACGGCAAGCAGTTTGTAACATTTGCCACCAGACCCGAAGGGATATAATAAAGGAGGTTGATAGATGGCTGGAAAAGGCCAGGCGGGCTTTAAGCCACCATGTAAAATCGTTAAAGAGAACCAGCGACGAGCTTATTAATATATTTGGGTGGGACGTTAAAAAGATGGCCCGGGACGCCAAACATGCCTTTCTAAACACCTGCGACTATTGCGGTACTAAATACGCGGATATGGTTCACGGCATGGCCGAGATCACGCTCGATATTGTCAATATTAAATCGGCCCCTTTCTACAACATAAATACCAAATGGGTATGTAACTCCTGTAACGGCAGAAAGCAAAAAATGTCCACCGGCGAGTGGGGCCGATATTTGCAATATGTTACCGCGTGGAAGGCCCAACAAAGGAAGCTCGAGAAAAACCCCCTTTTAGCGTTACCCCTTTTTGAGTATGCAGAAAACAAGTGAGAGGACATAGCTATGAAAGAATTTTTAATAAGAGATATTACCCCGGAGTTAGGCAAGGATTTTAAGGCAGCTTGCGCGTATTATGATCTATCCATGAAAGCGATCTTTCTCAAACACATGCAGAACATCGTAGATGATTATATTAAAGCTATCAAGGGCTCTGCTAAGCCTAAAACCTACATACACAGGAATAGGAAAAAAGAATGAGAAAATACCCTTATAATTATGGAACCTGGCCCAGGGACCCGGGCGGTAATCCTATTTTCACTTGCACCGAGCAGGCTATTTATTATGCGCATCTTTGCAGCCATGAGATTTCAGAGGTTGACCGGTTAGCTTATTTGAGGAAAAAAGCCTACCAGGATATTGCGTCCATAAGGGCCGGGCCTGATCCAAACTATCAAATAATGATGGACCTAGCATTTAGGGCGCAACTATACCGGGAGTGCCTAGAGGAGATCGCAAGGATTAACGACAGTAAATATGAGCTATAGAAAGGAGGTCTATTATATCATGGGGGAGATCTCAAATATAGACTCGATAGTTGAATTGACTTTAAGGGAGGCCAGGTCCAGGGAAGGCCCGAACTCGATACAGAAAATATTAGAGGTCCATTCAGATGTTTTCGGAGAACTAGTCAAGATCTTTGACAATACCAAAAGGCAGGACACGGAGAAGAAAGCGGCCGACCAACAAGCCGATTGGGCAAAGGGTATGTAACGGTTAATAACTTTTAAATGGAGGTATGGCCATGAAAATAAATATTAAGGAAAAGGAAGTAACGATAGCGGATGATACAGGGGGAATTTTAATCATGACACTCGATCAGTTGCTTGAACTGGTTAACACGATAAATGCCGCTACCAACCAGGACGGAGGTTTGATCTTTAGTTTGATAGAGTTTACTGTTTAAGCGGAGGGTAGAAGGTGAGAACAAAAGATGAGATTTTAGAAGGCGCAAGGAATGATATTCAAAGCGATAAATTTAAGGAAGTTGCACCTCTTTGGATCGAATATCGCAAGCTCGAGGTATTGATTGATATTAGGGATTTACTGCAGGGCGTTTTTAACCGGCTTGCTGCCATCTGCGAGAGGTTACAAGAAAAAGACTAAAACGCCCGCAAACCCTGATGAAATGCCCGTGTGTCACTTTTTGTCACACGGGTATTTTTTTGCGAGCTCCCGGGGATCCAGGGGATCTCTCCCGGGTGAAATTATCCCGGTTCTTTCTGAGGTTCTCCATAATAAGTGTAATTTTTTAAGAAGCCTGGTTCTCCTGGGGAAATGCCTCTCTTTTGTTTCCTGTGTACCCTTGCCTTGAATTGTATACAGTTCTTTAAATACTCCCGTCCTTCATCCCTGGTTATTATGCCATTCATCACCAGAAGCTTTATACCCAACCAATTAAGAGAATACAGCGTGGTTAAAAACAACATTCCTTTTATAGGATCATGCTTGACCCTTCTTATCCTGTTAATCTGCATCCTGTTTTGAAGCTCTCTAAAGTACCGGTTTATTGTCCTTCTTGATACCTCAAGTCCGCCCTGGTTCCTTAACCACTTCACCCAGGTTTCTTGAGAAGGGTATATATAATGATTCTTGAAATGCCTGCACTTATCCCAGAGCATAACGCAAATTTTTAGATCTACTTTACTGCCTCGCATGATTTTATCTCCTGTTAAATATTAATGGCCAGGGAGCCACCATAATTTTATTTATTATTCTTTGTCAATCTATTTGACAGACTTATTTTAGTGTGGTAAATATCCCACAGTGTTGAACCTTTTTAACCCCTAGGTGGCCCGTGGCATAGTGTTGCGGGCCACAAACCTTAACCTTACCAGGGAGGAAATAACCATGGCGGAAATAAAAAGACTGGACTCCATTCGAGAGAAATGGGCCAGGGTCACTCCGGGAAGAACGGAGGACTATAAACTGGGTATCCAAAACCCCAAAAGGGACTGGGAAACAGAGGCCAAGGCGGCTAAAGGCAACTGGAAAATGGGTATCGATGCCGCGCACGCTAAAGATCTATTTGCAAAGGGCGTAGATAAGGCGGGCACTAAGAAGTGGCAGGATCGCTCTTTGAAGAAAGGCCCGGGCAGATTCGCCGAGGGCGTGTTTATTGCCGCTCCGGATTACGAGAAAGGTTTCGCACCCTTTCACGCAGCCATCGAGCGCGTGACGTTGCCGCCCAAGTTTCCTAGGGGAGACATCAGGAATTATGAGAGGGTGAAGGCGATCGGGACCGCCTTGCATGAGGAGAAAGTAGGGTAGTAATACCCAATATCTTGTATAAGGCAGCTGATTAAAAAACACAATATCTTGTAAGCCGGCACTGATCAGTGGACACAAGATATAGACAACCTTTAAAAGGAGGTCAATCTTATGTTTGGATACATTGCAAAGGGCTTTCAGTTAATGGCAGTCACCCAGTCATGGAGCGAGCAGGCCCTTGAGGATGGCAAAGTTACCTTGAAAGAGGCGACCGAGCTAGCAACAAGGATTTGTGAAATTTTAGGCATACCTTTGGAGATCGAGGTTCCCAAGGGCAACAAGGAGGAGGAATAACACATGGCCATCAAGGAAAAGTTTATGGTTAAAACGGGTATGTCGGTTGATACCCTGTCTATCAAGGCCGACCCAGGGGAGGCTTTCCTTGTCAAGGAGATAGGCATTGACAACCTTGGAAATGTCGAGTTTGCCAAGTTGTCTATTGACCGCATGACGCTTGCTTATCTGTCTGCTTATGACAATAAGCAGAATCAATTTTACTTCCCCAGGGAGTCAGCCGCATTTCCTAACCTCATGGCGCACCTCTTGGCATTAGGTGTTTTCGCCGGCTTTCCTGTCAAGGAAGGCCAGGAGCTCACCGTAGACATCACCGGCGCAAACACTCGTAACGCTCGTATTATATATGAGGTCCACGATGCCGCGGATATCACGGACGAGATGCAGGGCGCCACCGGTTCAAAGGAATACATCTTCTTTAATTATGGCACCAACAAGACACAGATTGAGTTAAACAGTAACGGAGATTTTGACAAGTGCCTAACCCCCGCGGAGTTCCCTGATTTTCCATTCGGGGCGATCGTTCC